>JBOGFE010000192.1:0-11341 GCA_050741935.1 Acidimicrobiia bacterium
GCCAGGGTCGACGAGGTCGCCGGATGGCTCGACCGCCACGCCGGACCTGCGGTGCACACTGCCCCGGCCTGATCACCGAGCGGCGAGGGTGGCGACTCTCAGGGGTTGCGCGATCGTCTCACACCACCGGCTGGTCGCCGGCGGCCTTCGACCACGCCGGCGCGAGCCCGGCGCCGGGAGGGAGCTCCAGACCCCGCTGGCTGAGCCAGTGGTGGTACCGGGCCCGGATCATGTCCTCGGCTGCGGTCCAGTCGGCGGCCCGCCCCCCGAAGCCCTCGGGGACGTCACCGTTGGCCGGGTTGGACATGACGAGCACCTCCCGGCCCATAGCCCGCAGGTCCCTGATGTTCTCGGGGGAGTCCTCGACGTAGAGGTCGGCACCCACCTCGCCCTTCTTTCGCATGAAGCAGAGGTCCCAGTAGGGGATCCCGTGATGGTCGAGCCACCGGACCGTCTGGGCCACCGCCGTCTCGTGGAAGTACCGGATGAACAGGCGGTGGGTGATGATCCGGATGCGGACCCCCTCGGTGCCCAGGCGTCTGATGGCTTGCGGCGCCCCCGTCATCGGCCGCATCGACCCGAACAGATCGCGCTGGGTGACGGCGAATCGGTGGAGCCGCTCGTACTCGCCGGGCTTGATGCCCCAGGTGGTGAGCCCCCAGTCCGGCGCCTGTTGGAGCTCCTCGACCGGCGTCCCCGTCCACTCGGCGGCGATCTCGCGCATGCGGGAGTAGAAGTCGGCGCAGGTCCCGTCGAGATCGAGGCCGAGCACGAAACGATCCACGTCCGGCGACATCTCCTCTGTGTAGCGCAGCAACGGCGGGCGTGCTCCGGCGATACGCACGGCCGCCATGCACAGGTCACGGCCGGCCCGTACAGAATGTGCGGAGGCAACGCAATGGACTTCAAGGCGCAACTGTGGCTGTGGGGCATCGTCATCGTCGTGGTGGCGGTCGCCGGGGGACCGCTCCTGGTCGTGCTCGGCATGTTCGTCGGCTGGCTCGTGCCCTGGCTCGTCGCCGTGGCGCTGGTCCTGGTCTTCTTCGCCTGGCTCGGGCGGATGCTGGACCGGCAGGACCGCAGCTGACGCTCCCAACCCCGTGGGCTCCCTCGCCGGACCGTCGTCGAGGCGCAGTGGGATGGTCGCCGGGAGCGGCGGGCGTCACAGCTTGGTAGAACCGGTGCCGACTCAGGACAGGAGGGCGAGCAATGGGAGCATCCGACACCGGCTTCCAGCTTCCCGGCGCCGCCGCGGACAGCCTCGCCGGGCGCCGCCTCCTCCCTCCACCCTGGGGTGGTGGAGCCCCCGGCCTGGGCTGGTCGGAGGGGATCGACTACGGCGACCGCTACCGGGGCTGCCTGCTGGCGGGTGCCATCGGCGACGCCCTGGGCCGCCCCGCCGAGGGGCGTCCCCGCAGCGTGGTCCGGGAGCGGTTCGGCCAGCTGAGGGATTTCGTCCCCTGGCGGGGCTGGACCGGCGGGCCGAAGGGGACGATCACCGACGACACCCAGCTCACCATGTGCGTCGCCGAGACGCTCCTGGCCGGTACCGGCGGCGGGTTCGATCCCGACGACTTCGCCCGGCGTCTCGTCGAGTGGCTGCCGCAGGGCCGGGGGAAGGGCGCCACCTGCGTGGCTGCCGTCGAAGCTCTCCTGGCCGGCCGTCCGTGGTGGGAGGCGGGGCCGGAGTCGGCCGGCAACGGCGCCGCCATGCGGGCCGCGCCCGTCGGGCTGCGCTACGCCACCGACCTCGACCGGCTCCGGACCGCGGCCGCCCTCAGCGCCGTCGTCACCCATGGGGAGCCGATGGCCGTGGCGTCGGCCGTCGCCCAGGCCTGCGCCGTGGCCTGGTGCCTCCATCAGCCCGCAGGGAAGATCGACCCCTCCGAACTGGTGAGGGTCCTGGGACGGGTGCTCGACGACGTCTTTGATCCCGGCCATCCGGAGCGGCGGCCGGAGGCGGGGCCGGAACCCGTCCGCCTGGTGGAGCGCATCCGCATCCTGCCGGAGCTGCTCGGCGCCTCGCCCGAGGAGGCCTTCGACGAGCTGTACAACGGCGCCTTCGTGCTCGAGTCGCTCCCCGCCGCCCTGTGGTGCTTCCTGGCCAGCCCCGACGACCCCGAGCGGGTCCTGGTCACGGCGGCGAGCGGGGGCCGGGATGCCGACACCGTTGCCGCCATGGCCGGCGCCCTGGCCGGCGCTGCCAACGGCGAGCACGTGCTGCCGGCGAGGTGGACGGACGACCTCGAGTTCGCCGGCGACCTCCGCCGGCTGGCCGACGGGCTGCTCGCCCTGGCCCGAGGCTCCACCAGCGCCGCAGCCGACACTCGCCCGCCCCGGCCGAGCCCTTTACCACGCCACCGGTTCACCGGCTGCCTGCTCGGCGGGGCGGTGGGCGACGCCCTCGGGGCGCCGCTCGAGTTCCTGTCCCGGGACCAGATCACGAGCCGGTTCGGCCCCGGAGGGATCGACGGCTACGTGCCCGCCTACGGGCGTCCCGGCGCCATCACCGACGACACCCAGATGACCCTCTTCACCGCCGAGGGTCTCATCCGGGCCTGCAACCGCTTCGCCGACAAGGGGATCTGCGACGTCGGCCAGGTGCTGCTGGGCGCCTACCAGCGCTGGCTGTTCACCCAGGAGGGCCGGGAGGACGCCGTCCCCCGGCACCCCATGTTCGCCACCGGACCGACGGGCTGGCTCGTGGAGCAACGCTTCCTCCACAGCCGGCGGGCACCGGGCAGCACGTGCCTGTCCGCCTTGCGGACGGGCCGGCGGGGCGGCGTCGACGACCGGCTCAACGACAGCAAGGGATGCGGGGGAGTGATGCGGGTGGCGCCGGTCGGCCTCACCACCGCCAACGACCCTTTCGAGATGGGGTGCGAGGCGGCCGCCCTCACCCACGGCCATCCCAGCGGGTTCCTCGCCGCCGGCGCCCTGGCCCTCATGATCGCCCGGCTCGCTGACGGCGACTCCCTGGACGCCGCCGTCGTCGCCGCCCGTTCCCGCCTGGTCGGTGACCCCGAAGCCGGCGAGGTGACCCGCGCCCTCGACGCGGCCGTGGCCGCCGCCGGCCACGGCCCTGACCCGGACGTCCTCGCCGGCCTCGGCGAGGGCTGGGTGGCCGAGGAGGCCCTGGCCATGTCGGTGTACTGCGCCCTGGTAGCCGCTGATTTCCGCTCCGGCGTGCTCCTCGCCGTCCACCACGGCGGCGACAGCGACAGCACCGGCGCCATCACCGGCAACCTCCTCGGAGCTGCCTGGGGCGTGGCCGCCATCCCCGAGGACCTCCTCGCCGGCCTGGAGGGACGCGAGGTGATCGAGCGGGTGGCGCTCGACCTCCACGACCACTGCGTGGGGGACGGGCCACGGGACTGGGAGCGCTACCCGCCCTGGTAGGAGGCTCCGGCCATCGGGCCGCCAGCTTGGCGAAGCGCCGGCCGTCGATGATGGCGATGGGCTGGCCCCGACGGATGCGCCGGTGGGCGTCGAAGAGCTTGGTGCCGTGCTGCTGGCCGATCTGGAGCGGGTTCGGCTCCCCGGCCACGATGAGGGTGGTCGCCCCGTTGACCTTGCCCTGGACGCTGGCGCCCGCCGCCTGGGCCAGGGCCCGGGCGTCGTCGCGGCGGAGGTCGAGGATGCCGGTGAAGACCACGCACTGGCCCTTCAGGCTGCGGGGGGCCCGGGCGGGGCGGATGGGTTCGCCGGTGAGGAAGCCCAGCGCCTCGTGGGCGTCGCGGAAACGGTCTTCGGCCGGGCCGCAGGCGTCGCGGATCCACCCCTTGACGGCGTCACTCACCCCCAGGTGCTTGAGCGTCTTCCCGCTCATGTCCCAGGTCGTGGCCACCTGCCCGGCGAGCAGGGACAGGGCCAGCAGCCCCACCTGGTAGACGTCGTCGGAGGGGGACCACAGGTACTCGGGACGGTCCGGGGGGACGAAGGCGTCGGGGGCGGCGCCCGACATGGGGATGAGCCCGGCGTGGAGTGACTGCTTGGCGATGCCGAGGTCGCCGAGGAGGAGCTGGCCGTTGCGGATGAAGACGTTGCGGGGCGTGATGTCGCCGTGGCAGATGCCGGCCCGGTGGAGGAGCTGGAGGACCCGGAGGAGGTGTCCGACCTGGGCCACGACCTCGTCCTCGGGCCAGTCGTCGAACTGGACCAGGGCGTCGTCGACCGTGCCCTCCTCCAGCCAGTCGAAGACGAGGAGGTACTTCATTGCTCGGCCGGTGCCGGTCCCGTCGACCACCGGGAAGGCGTCGTAGAGCTGCACGACATGGGGCTGGCCTTCCAGCAGGCGTCCGAAGTAGGCCTCCCCGTGCCACGGCTCGGCGTCCTCGGTCGCCTTGACCGCCACCTCCCGGCCGGCGTGGGGTCCGTCGAGGGCGACGCCCCGGTAGACCTGGCCGAAGCCGCCCTCGGCGACGAGCCCGGACGTGACCCGGTAGCGGTACCAGGTCACGTCGCTGCGGAGCACACGTCCCTTCTTCAGCAGGGGCATCGGCGGTCCTCCCGGTCGGGGCCGACGGGCACGGCCGCCCGCAGGCTATGACGCCCGAGCGTCATCGCAGCTCTGTCCCCTCCGCTGCCCGGATGCCCCGGATGGTGGCGGCCACGTCGAGGGTGTCGGCGGCCCGCCACGCCCGGAGGCGCCGGCGGTCGGCCCGGCGGGTGAACTCGTCGGTGCCCCTGCGGCGGTGGTGCCAGGCCAGGGCGTCCTCGGCGTAGCCGACGGCGGCGATGGGCCGGGCGGCCCGGATTGCGTCGAGGGCGTCGACGGGGTCGATGTCCTGGGCCAGCAGGACGGCGTAGGCCAGGGACGGGCCCCGGTTGATGCCCATGTGGCAGTGGACGAGGACCTTTGCGGCGGGGTCGGCGGCCAGGGCGTCGAGGGCGAAGGCGACGCCCCGGTCGAAGAACCAGTCGGGCTGGCGGCCGCCGATGTCGTCGACGTCGGCGTGGAGGTAGGCGACGCCGGGGGCGTGGCGGGCGACGAGGGCCTCGTCGTTCCACTCCATCCGGCAGTCGACGATGTGGGTGATGCCGGCGGCGACGAGCCCGGCCAGGTCGGCCAGGGCCCGGTCCTCCCGCCAGTGGAGGTCCCCGCCGGTGGCGAGGCGCTCGGTCACGAAGTCGAAGTTGGGCAAGGGTTTCCTTTCTCTTGAAACAGATGGGGTACGCAGCGGCCGTGACACCCGGCCAGGCCTCATCGCCCGGTCGGGCGCTCCCGGCGCAGGTAGCGGGCGGTGGTTTCGGTGAAGTCCTGCTTCCAGCGCCACTGGTCCATCACGTACATGGCGAACTCGTCCTCGGAGAGCTCGACGGTGTCGTGGATGGACATCTCGGCCATGGTCAGGACCCGGTCGTAGTCGCCGGTGTGGTCCTCGGGCTCGGGCAGGGCGATGTACTGCTCCACCCGCCGGCCCCGGCGCAGGTCGTGGATGCGCTGCTCCAGCTCGGCTGTCATCCGCTCCCGGTAGCCGGCCAGGGCCCGCTCGAACACCTCCCGGTGCCGGTCGCGGTTCTCCCGGACCCGCTCGATGAACTCGGTCTTGTCGACGGTGACTCGGTGCACCGCTTGCTCCTTTCTCGGGGCGGCACCTCCGTCCCGCTGAGGTGCAAGACGGCGTCGCGTGGCCGACCTGAACACGAAATACGCTCGTGCGGTGGCCAGCGGGCTCACGGACCCGGCGATGGTGGTGCAGGAGGCGGCGAAGCCCGTGCTCAGAGCGCTCGCCGGTGCTGACCCCGTCGACCACGACCAGGTCCCCGACCTGCTCGCCACGGTGACCGAGCGGGTGCTGCGAAGGCTCCGCCGAGGGGCGGAGATCGAGGATCTCGTCACCTACGCCAAGCAGGCGGCCCGCAACGTGTTCTCGGACTGGCTCAGGTCGAAGCGTCGGGAGCGCACACATCGCCACCGGGACGGAGGGCCGGAGTCGCTCTCCACGCCATTGGCGGAGAGGCTGGCGGCCAGCAGCCTCACGCCGTCGTCGGCCGTGGTCCGGCGGGACGACCAGCGCCGGCACGCGCTGATGATCCAGGCCGCCGTGGCCGGTCTCTCGGCCAAGGAGCGTGCGGTGCTCCAGCTGCGCTTCGTCGAGGGCCGCACGAGCGCCGAAGTGGCCGAAATCCTCGGCTACCGGTCTCCCGCCGTCGTCGACGTCACCGTGAGCCGGGCCCGCAAGAAGCTCCGGGACCAGCTACCGCCCTCACTCATGGGTCCGATCCTGGGGCTGGGTGGACCCGGAGGGTACGGACCGCCTGTGACAATCACCCCCGATACCTAAACTTGGCGCGCTTTCTGAGATCACGCGTTGCTCGGGACCACACCGGCGGGTTGGAGTCGTGGCACACGGCGAAAGGCGTCTCCTCTACCTCACCAGCGGCCTGGCTCTCCAAGGGCGCTCCGCGTTCCGCGGTCGTCAATTGGTCGCCCACTTCAAGGACCGGGGCTGGTCGGTACTTGTTCGCCATTGGGCCGCCGACTCCCGTGAGGAGTGGATCCAGAAGAACCCCGGCGTTGCCGACGACGTCACCGACGCGGAGGAGCTTCGCGGTTTCGGTCCTGACGCCGTGTTCTTCGAGGGCGGGCTCTACGTCGCCGGCGGGGACGACTGGAAGCTGCCCTCCACGCTCCTGTACGAGTTCGTCGATGGCGGCGGCGTGGCCATCCTTGCCGATGTTGACGTCAACGAAGCGAGGAAGACCGCGTATCGCGGGGACCTCTTCTTCTTCGGAGCGGTCGGCGACGGCGATCCCGAGACGGTCGCCTACATCCGTGACGACACCACCGACCCCGGCCCTGACGGGTCGTTGAGCTTTCGTCCCGGTGAGATGGAACCCTCGGAATGGCTCCGGCCGGCTCTTGCCGGTGTGGAGTGCCTCGTCGTCTACGCTCCCGTGGCCCTGCGTCCTCGCGGTGACGTCGCCGCCTCGAGCGAATCAACCGGTCGAGTCCTGCAAGCTGACCGGTTCATCGAGGACTATCGCCGGGCCGTACCGTTCTCCACGGTCTCCCAGCACGGGATGGGCTATGCGGCGGTGGTCGCCGCCACCATCACCCCTGACTTGCTGGTGAACGACCACCCGGGCAACGCCCGGTGGCTTGTGAACCTCGCCGGGCTCCTCACCGAGGAGGCTGCCTTCGCGCGTCAGACCCGCCGCCCCGGACAGCAGCTGGCGGGCGGAGAGGTGGACCCTCGGGCTACCGCGGAGCTCGTCATGGCGGAGGAGAGCGAGACCCTTGAGAAGAAGGAGACGGCCAGGTTCAACGCTCTCAAGGGGGGTCGGGACGAGGCACTGGAGGGTGAGGTTGTCGGCGCCGTCGGCGCGCTCTGGAACACCGGAGGTGGTGTCGTACTCATCGGCGTGGTCGATCGAACGAATGAGGTGACGGGGCTGGCGCCCGACTATGGGACCCTCCGGAACCGTGACGCCGACGGGTTCAAAGCCTGGCTCGCCGGACTTCTGCACGAGAGGCTGGACGGGGCGATCGCCAGCAGCGTCAACGTGAGGATCGAACCCCAGGGTGACGTCGAGGTTGCCCGCATCGATGTCCCCCGAGGCCACTATCCGGGATGGGTCGATGGGGAGCGCTTCCTCGTGCGGATGGGGACCGCCACGCGGCAGTTGCAGGGTCCGGAGCTCGCCCAGTATTTGAAAGACCACTGGCCCGCTCGAGCATGACCCGCCTGACCGCAGGTCCACGTCCTCGAACTGGTCCAGGGCGTCGTCCCCAGGGCCCGGTCCGCCCGCCAGTGGAGGTCCCCGCCGGTGGGGCGCCGGGGTGGAGCTGCCGGCTCCGGCCCGAGGTGGGACGCTCAGCGCCTGGATAATTGTGTCAGCGGACGGGCCGGTCAGTCGACGAACGCCACTCCGTTGACGGACTCCAGCCGTCTCCAGTCGTCCCCGGGATTCACGTTGCCCAGCTCCTCGGAACACTTCGCGTCGTGGAACAGGTAGCCCATGGAGTGCGTGCCGTTGTGGCCGGAATACGCCTCGATCTCCAGCGGGACGCAGGTGTCCGATGCTGGGTCGGTGAGCTCCCTGCAGTCGTCCCCGCAATAGACAAACGTGCCCGTCGCCCCGGAGGCGGGCAAGGGCAGGACCGTCATGGCCGACGCCAACGCCAGGATTGTTATGAGGCGTCCCAGTACTCGGCGCATGGGGTCCTCCCCGTGGGTTGCGCTTCCCGAAGGGCTGCCGAGGGGGCCAAAGGCCAGGGCACGACGCTAGTCGGTCGTGGGGAGGCGAGGGTGCGCCGGCGGTCATCGGTCGTCCAGGTCCTCGAGGTCGAGAATCGGCCGCCTTCCAAGGAGTTGCCGGCACTATTTGAGAAGCCGTTCGGGCTACGACGGAAAGAGTTTGAGATCTGCTGAAGTGATCACGATCCGGCAGACCTTCCCGCGCCCGCCGACATCCGCACCTTCCACTTGGCGTTCGCTCGGGCCTCAGGCCGAGAGCGTCGCGGTCGGGACGCCGGCATCTACGAACGCCTCGAGCAAGCTGGCCAAGGCGGCCTCGAGATCGCCTCGCTCGGCGTGCCATTGGGCTTGCTCTGCCGGAGCTCCACCCAACGCGCCGACCGGAGCGGGATACCCGTCGGCGCTCCGGCGGTCGGGGCCGGCCATGGGGGCGGACGAGAGCAGGTACGAACACCCAGCGGCAGCCGGCATCAGTTGGACCATCGCGGCGGTGTCACGTCCGACCTCCAAGTACTTGCGGGCGATGGTGTAGACGCCGTCCCGATAGGCCACCAGCCCCTTGGCGGCCGCCACCAGACCGGAGGAGATCGTCATCTCCGACTGCCAGTCCTGAACGTGCGGCGGCTTGGCCGACCGGGCGTGGGCGACGGCTGTCCGGGCCGCGGCCGGCCACTGTGCCTGCGCTGCCTGCTCGACCCCGCCTTCTGCGCGCCGGGGTCCGGAGGCGTGGCCCGAATCGAAGTGTGGGTCCTCGGTGGCGACACCGTTGGTCGCCACGTGCCGGGTCCATGCCCCGCCGTCCCAGTAGCGGAACTGGTAGCGCCTGCTCGGGTCGGGATACCAGCCTGCAGGGATCTGTTGCATCGCTCGCCTTTCAGCCGATGGTCTGGTCGCCGCGGCCCGGGAAGGCCATGCTGACGGACCCGACCGATCGGTCGGAGGTAGTTGCCGGGTACCTCGTGGCGGAATACGGCGCCGCCGGTGAGGCGGAAGTCCTCGCCGGCGTCGGCTCTGATCCGGGACCAGACCGAGTCGATGCCGGGCGGTGGCCAGCCACGAGCCCGATGGTACGTGCCTCGACGGGCGCCAGGTGCCCGGCGGGCGCGATCCTGGAGCGCTCGACACCCGCGGCCAAGGGGGCCTCGATGACCCGGGAACCGGCCGACGCAGGAAGCGACCGGCTGATCCAGCTCGAACAGCTCCTCAGAGTCATGCCTGATGCCGAGCTGGCGAAGGCTTGGGCACGCTGCATGCGGGCGCTGCACAGTCGGGGGATGATCCGCAGCTCGAACGGGCCGGTGGGTGACTACGCCGAGGTGGTGGCATGCCAATGCCTGGGGCTCGCACGGAAGGACCAGTCAGCCAAATCGGTGGATGCGGTCGACCCGGCGGGGAAGCGCTATCAGATCAAGGGGCGCCGCCTGACCCCTTGGAACCAGAGCCGGGAGCTGGGCGCGATGCGGGACGTCGCCAGTGGACCGTTCGATTCGGTGCTCGCCGTCTTCTTCGACGAGGAACTGGAACTACAGGAGATCTGGGAGATTCCCTGTGAGGTGGTCCAGGAAGCCAGGGTCGTGCAGCACACCAATGCGACCAAGTTCGTCGTGACCCAGAAGGTGAGGTCGGACCCGAGGGTGACGAGGCTCTACCCGCCGCTTCCCGGCTGAGCGCACCAATGGCTCACCCGGCGGGCAAACCTCTTCGCCCGGCGTTCAGATCCGCCTCCCCCCGGACGATCGGCCCAGTGTGGGCGTCATCGATCCCTCAGGTTCGCGAGTCGCGGCTCCGTGAGCGCGCGCCCGAAGTCACGGGGGGTGAGGCCGGCGAGTCGCGCTCCCAAGGCGCCGGCTGAACCGCCCTCGCCCGAGGTCCTGGCCCGGCGGGCGGCCAGGCTGGATGAGGCCGTCCGGCTCTGCGGCCCCGCCGATCTCGACGCCCTCTTGCGGTACGTGCCCATCAAGGAACGCCAGCTGGTGGTGCGCGGCCTCGGGGTCCAGGCCGACCCCCGCTACGTGCCCGGCGGTGTCGGGCGCCTCGTGGTCGGGGCGGTCCGCGCCCTGGGGCCGGGCCGGCGCGACGAGTGCCTGGCGCAGCTCTGCTCCGGGCTGGCCCGGCGGGTCCTGCAGATCCTGGGGGCGGACCGTTTCGACGACCCGTCGGCCGAAGACCTCGCCGTCCTCGTCGGCACCCTCCTCGACGACGTCCCCGCCGGGGCGCTGCGGCTCTTCTTCGCTCAGCAGGCGGCGTACGGGTGCCCGGCGGAAGACCGGATCGAGGCGCTCGGCGACGATCCGCGGCTGGCGCCGGAGCCGGCGCCGCCGGTGGAGGAACATCCCGGCGTAGCCGACGACGGCGAGGACGCAGCCGATGCCGGCCCCTCGGCCGGCGCGGCCGCAGCCGACGCCGAGGCCCGGCTGTTCACCCCCCTCGACGACCTCATCATCCGCACGATCATCCGCACCTTCACCGGGGCCACGGCGGCGCCCTCGCCCGAGGAGCTGCGCTACCTGGTCGACGAGCTGCTCCATCTGAGCACCGACCGGCCCGCCTCCTACTTCCACGTGGGGATGCTCTCGGCCCTCGACACCGAGACGCTGCGCCCGTCAGTGGCGGGCATGAACCCCGAACGCTGGCGGGCCTTCCGCTTCGGGCGCCTCGTCGGGTTCGTGCGCACCGGCGACAGCGACGCCGTGCTCGCCACCATGGAGGAGCGGGAGGACGAGTGCGCCAAGATCCTGGCCGACCCGCTCATGGGCCCCGGCCTAATCGAGCCGCTCATCCTCGCCGTCCTCGGACCGCGCCCCGACTTCGCCGCCCGCCTCCTGGGCGCCGCCCACCCGTCACTGATCGGCCCGGGGCCGCTGGCCCGCGAGGCCCATCACCGGGCCTTGGAGCTGCTGGCCGACGGCCGCTGGGAGGACGCCGAGGTGATCCTCCTCGCCCTCTGGCGCTGGGTGAACCCCGCCACCGGCCCCGAGGATGCCGCCCCGGGGCTGGGCCACGCCGTCGTCGAGGTGGCCGCCGCCCTGGCCGCCTGTCGCCGCCGGGCCGAGGACTTCGCCGGCGCCCAAGCCCTCCTCGACGACGTCGACGCCTCCCCCGACGACCGGGCCGGTGTCGCCCTCCTGGCCCGGGAG
>JBOGFE010000193.1:0-3639 GCA_050741935.1 Acidimicrobiia bacterium
GCGCTCTGACGTTCTGTGCCTGATCGCCCTTGGGGCCGCTGGTCACCTCGAACTCGACCCTCTGGCCTTCCTCGAGACTGCGGTACCCACGACCTTCGATGGCGGTGTAGTGCACGAACACGTCGGCGCCGCCCTCACGGGAGATGAAGCCGTAGCCCTTCTCCGCGTTGAACCATTTGACCGTGCCAGTCGCCAAGACCGGACTCCTTCCATGTGACGCGTCGGAGGGTCGGCCTGACGGACTGCACCCTCACCAAGACAACGCCGCCATGATATCCGACCACCACATCCCTATCACCCGCTCCGTGCGCGACTTTGACCAGTCCGCGATCGTCGCTGACCGGTACGCTGTGGGCTGTCGAGATCGTCGTACCGCCATGAGGGGGTCAGACGTGGCTGGAAGCGGACGGGCGAGGCGGTTTCGTGCCGCCCGCCAGCTCAAGCAGGGCGGCCAGGAACGCATCTGTAACGCCTGCCATGCCAACCTGACCCTCGGAGAAACCCACGATCCCGAGTGCGAGTATGCGGAGCAGGAAGACCCCTGGGCCGTGGATCTCGCCGACGACAAGGACGAGGAGGACGAGGAAGAGGCCTGGTAGCCGACAGGGACAGCGGCGCCGCCGGTCAGGCCTCCCTCGGGTCCATTGCCTCCGCGTCGATCTCGTAGCGTTTGATCGCCTCGGCGACGATCTCGCCCTTCAACTCCCCCTGGGTGGCCAGACCGTGGAGGACGGCCACCGCCACGTGGGGGGCATCGATCTCGAAGTGGCGGCGCAGCGCCGAGCGGGTGTCGGAGAAGCCGAAGCCGTCGGTCCCCAGCGGGATGAACAGCCCCGGGACCCAGCGGGCGATCTGGTCGGGCACCGCCTTCATGTAGTCGGTCACGGCCACCACCGGCCCGCCGTTGGACCCCAGGGCCTCGCTCACGTACGGGACCCGGGGCGCCTCGGTGGGGTGCAGCCGGTTCCAGCGCTCGGCGGCCAGGGCGTCCTCGCGGAGGGCCTTGAAGCTGGTGGCGCTCCACACCTCGGCGGCGGTGTCGTGGTGGTCGGACAGCAGCTGACGGGCCTCGACGGCGGCCAGCACGCCCGTGCCCGAGGCCAGGATCCGGGCCCGGTAGGTGAAGTCCCCCTCGGGAGCGGGGAGGTAGCGGTACAGGCCCCGCAGGATCCCCTCCCGGGAGCCCTCGGGCATGGCCGGCATCGTGTACGTCTCGTTGTAGAGGGTGATGTAGTAGAAGCAGTCCTCGGGGTTCTCGCCGTACATGCGCGAGATCCCGTCCTCGACGATGACGGCCAGCTCGTAGGCGAAGGCGGGGTCGTAGACCCGGCAGTTGGGGACGGTGGAGGCCAGCACCGGTGAGTGGCCGTCGTCGTGCTGGAGGCCCTCACCCTGGAGGGTCGTGCGTCCGGCGGTGGCGCCGAGCAGGAAGCCCCGGCCCCGGGAGTCGCCGAAGGCCCAGATGAGGTCGCCCACCCGCTGGAAGCCGAACATCGAGTAGAAGACGAAGAAGGGGATCATCGGCTCGCCCCAGGTGGCATAGGCCGTCCCGGCGGCGGTGAAGCTGGCCAGCGACCCCGCCTCGGTGATGCCCTCCTCCAGGATCTGGCCGTTCCGGTCCTCCTTGTAGGACAGCAGCAGCTGGGCGTCGACGGGCTCGTACTTCTGGCCGAAGGGGGCGTAGATCTTCGACACCGGGAACAGGGCGTCGAGGCCGAAGGTACGGCCCTCGTCGGGGATGATGGGCACGATCCGCTTGCCGATCCCCTTGTCCTTGATCAGGTTGCGCAGCATCCGGGTGAGGGCCGAGGTGGTCGACGCCTTCACCTTCTCCCCGGTCCCTGCCGTCAGCTCCTTGTAGGGGTCTCCGGCGGGGGCGGGCAGCGAGTCCCGGCGCACCACCCGCTCGGGGATGGGCCCGTCGAGCGCCCGGCGCCGGGACCGCATGTACTCGAGCTCCTCGGACTCGGCGCCGGGGTGGTAGTAGGGCGGCTCGCCCTCCTCCAGCACCTTGTCGGGAATGTCGAGGAAGAGCCGGTCCCGGAACGTCTTGAGCTCCGCCTCGGTCATCTTCTTGATCTGGTGGGTGGCGTTGCGGGCCTCGAACTCGGGGCCCAGCGTCCAGCCCTTCACGGTGTGGGCGAGGATGACGGTGGGGCTGCCCTCGTGCGCGGTGGCGGCCTTGTAGGCGGCGTAGAGCTTGTGGTAGTCGTGCCCGCCCCGCGACAGCTTGCGCAGGTCGTCGTCGGAGAGGTGCTCGACCAGCTTGCGCAGCCGGGGGTCGGGGCCGAAGAAGTTCTCCCGGATGTAGGCCCCCGACTCCACCGAGTACTTCTGGAACTGGCCGTCGCAGGTGGTGTTCATCTGGTTGACGAGCACGCCGTCGACATCGCGCAGCAACAGGTCGTCCCACGCCCGGCCCCACACCACCTTGATGACGTTCCACCCGCCACCCTTGTAGGTGGCTTCCAGCTCCTGGATGATCTTGCCGTTCCCCCGCACCGGCCCGTCGAGGCGCTGCAGGTTGCAGTTCACGACGAAGATCAGGTTGTCGAGCTGCTCGGTGGCGGCCAGGTGCAGGCCGGCCATGGACTCGGGCTCGTCCATCTCCCCGTCGCCCACGAAGCACCACACCTTGGCCCGGCTGGTGTCGGCTATCTGGCGGTTGAGCAGGTAGCGGTTGAAGCGGGCCTGATAGACGGCGTTGAGGGGCCCGAGGCCCATCGACACGGTGGGGAACTCCCAGAAGTCGGGCATGCGCCGCGGGTGGGGGTAGGAGGGCAGGCCCCGGCCGCCGACCTCGCGGCGGAAGTGGTCGAGCTGGTCCTCGGTGAGGCGCCCCTCCAGGAAGGCCCGGGCGTAGACGCCGGGGGCGGCATGGCCCTGGATGAAGATCTGGTCCCCGTAGCCGCCGTCGGACTTGCCCCGGAAGAAGTGGTTGAACCCGACCTCGTAGAGCGACGCCGACGAGGCATAGGTGGACAGGTGGCCCCCGAGGCCGTCATAGCGCCGGTTGGCCCGGGTGACCATGGCCATGGCGTTCCAGCGGATGAAGGCCCGGATGCGGCGCTCGATGTGCTCGTCGCCGGGGAACCACGGCTCCTGCTCGGGAGGGATGGTGTTGATGTAGTCGCTCGACACCATGGCGGGGACGCCGACCTGGAGCTCCCGGGCCCGGGCCAGCAGGCGCGCCAGCAGATAGCGGGCGCGGGTTCTGCCGCGGATGTCGACCACGGAGTTCAGGGAGTCGAGCCACTCCCTGGTCTCGGACGGATCGATGTCCGGAAGCTGGTGTGAATAGCCGTCGATGATCACGAATCCAGATTACGCCCGCGGGTGCGCGGCCCCGTCCGGCGGCGTCGGTAGGCTCGCTCCATGCGCCGAAGTTCACGGCTCGTTCTGGCCCTGGCCACCTTGGTGACCGGCGCCTGCGCCGGCGGCGGCGGGGACGACTCGGCCGCCCCCGCGCCGGAGGCGACCTCGACGACCGAGATGGCGGTGACCACGTCGACCACGGCCGCCAGCACCACCACGACGGCGGCCGCGGCGAGGAGGAGGCGGTTACGGGGCACTGCTAACCGTTGCCTGCAGCGTCGCTGACGTACCGCGCCACCGCGTCGATCTGCTCCGGCGTGAGCG
>JBOGFE010000194.1:0-27214 GCA_050741935.1 Acidimicrobiia bacterium
CCGGGGAGGTGCCCGGCGGCCCACGCCTCCACGGGGCGGGTGTCGACCAGCACCGCACCGGCGTCGAGGTTCTGCCGGAAGGTGGTGAGGTCGAGCACCGCCAGGCCGGGCTGGGGGACGCCGAGGATGTCGGGGCCGGCGCGGTTCACGCTGCGGAGGTGGTGGAAGTAGGGCGGGTAGGTCCCGAGGCTGGTCAGCAGCGCGGCGACGAAGGCGTCCTCGTCGGCGGCGGTGAGCAGTGGGTTGGTGCGGCGCTCTTCGCCGATGGTCGTCCAGCGCCGATCGGTGGCCGGGGCGGAACAGAAGCTGCCCGCTCCGTGGGTCGGGTAGACGGGGGTGTCGTCGGGGAGCGTGAGGAGCTGGTCGTGGAGTGACCGCCACAGGGCCCGGGCCAGGTCCTCGGTGGCGTCGGGGTCGATGAGGTCGGTGCGGGCGACCGCGCCGACGAGCAGCGACCCGCCGGTGAAGACGCCGACGATCTGGTCGCCGTCGGTGAGCAGGTAGGCGAGGTGCTCGGGGGTGTGCCCGGGAGTGGCCAGGGCGTGGACGGTCAGCCCGCCGAGGTCGACTGCGTCGCCCCCGGCGACCGGGTGGTGGGGCCAGGCCAGCGCCGCGCCAGCGGAGGCGACGATGGTGGCGCCGTAGGCGGCGAGCTCGCGGCTCCCGGTGACGAAGTCGGCGTGCAGATGGGTCTCGATGGTGAACGCCACCCGGGCGCCCCGGCGTTCGGCTTGGGCGAGAAGGAGACCGGGGTGGCGGCCCGGGTCGACGACCGCCAGGCGACGGTCGCCGAGGTCCACGACCCACGATGTGTTCCCAAGCCCGACGTCGACGACGGGAGTGATGAGGCTCACACGACATTCCCAAGGTCTTCGGCGCCGACGGCGACGGGAAGGCGGGCGCGCCGCCACTCCGGGAAGCCGTCCTCGAGCCGCCGGGCCCGCACCTGCCGGCGACGGAGCGCCCGGACGGCTTCGTCGGCGTAGACGCAGAACGGTCCTCGGCAGTACGCGACGACCTCGGTGCCGCGGGGCACCCGCCGGAGGCGGCCGGCGAGCTCGTCCGGCGGAACGGACACCGCCCCCGGGACATGGCCCGCGGCGTACTCGGCGAGCGGACGAACATCGAGCACCACCGGCGCATCACCGCGCTGCAGGCGGGCGGCCAGCTCGGACCGGGTCATGACATCGAGCTCGCCGCGGTCCCCGAGGTAGTCGTGGGCCAGGCGGTCCAGCGTCGCCACGTGCGCGGCTCCGGTGCGCCGCAGAGCCGCCCACAGGGCCTCCACCGCCGGGCCGGCAAGGTCATACACCACACGGTTGCCGTCCCGCTCCGACGTGACCAGCCCCGCAGCCGCCAACGTCTGCAGGTGCGCGGACGTGTTCGCAACGCTCTGGCTTATCTCGCCCGCCAGCTGTTCCACCGACCGCGGCCCCTGGGCCAGCACATCGAGCAGCTCCAACCGCCGGCCCGACGCCAATGCCTTTCCCACGGCCGCAAACCCGTCGAACAACCGGTCCTTGCTCGCTCTCGAACCCATGACCGACAGGCTATGGACGTTCTCTCAACTATTCAAGTGAAGACTTGAATATCGAACCCTGAGGAATCTTGTCTCGAAGACGGTGGCGGGACTGGCTACCAACCGCCCTCGAGGCCTCCCGGCGACTGCCTGACCGGGCGCCGCCGGGTCACCCTGGCGGCGGGACACGAGCCGCTCTTCCAGCGCGGCGAGGGCTTGGTCGACGAGGTCGGGTAGCGCTCCGCCCTGCTCCGCCCAGTGTTCGACGGCGACCACGACGGCGTCCACGATGGCGGCGGTCACGGCCTGAACCTCGATGTCGCCGACGGTGGCGCCCATGCGGCGGGCCAGTTCCGGGGCCAGGAGCGCCTCGGTGGCTCGGGTCTGCTCGTTTGTCGCCTTTACCGGACCCAACGCCGGTGACGACGTCATGACCTTCCATTTCCGGGACGGCGATCTCGTGAGCCGGTCCGTCCTGGTCTTCGCGAAGGCTTCGTCGGACCCGGGTTTCTTCTTCGTCGGCACCCCGCCCGGCGCTGCGCCCCGGTGGAGTGGAACCCGGAGAGCAAGCTGCTCCCGGAGCGGGGAACCGGTGCCTATGCCGGACGCACCGGCCGGTTGAGGATGGCGGGCTGGCACGATGGCCGGGCGTTCCCCGAGCAGGCAAGCTTCGATGACTTCTTTGTCATCCAGCTGGACCCAAAGGCCTGAGCCCAACGAAGCATCGGTCCGTCGGAGACCAGCTTTCTCACTTCCGGCGGCGGCGGGGCTCCTCGGCGAGACCTTTGCCCAGGAGTTCGAAGCCGGAGTGGAGGCGCTCGAGGAAGCTTCCGTCGTTCGAGGGGAGGCTTTCGACGGCGACGCGGAAGGCGGTGATTGCGCCCATGGCGACGATCGAGGCGTAGACGTCGTCGCCGGGGCCTTTGCCGCGGTGTCGGGCCACGGACGACCGGATGGCGGCTTCCCAGGCGGCGGCGTGCTCGATGTAGCGGGCCCGCAACGCCGGCTCCGACATCCACAGCTCGATTCGCCGGGCGCCGAATTCCGGATCGGAGGAGATGAAGGCCCGGGTCGTCCCCTCGACCGATCGGATCACGGCGTCCCACACCGTGCCAGTTCCGAGTTCGTCGGCGAGGTGCTGCCGGAGCACCCCAAGGTGGTCGTCGACGTCGGCGAAGAGGACGTCCTCCTTGGTACCGAAGTACCGGAAGAAGGTGCTCTGCGAGTACTCCGCCGTGTCGGCGATCTCGCCGATGGTGGTGGCGGCGAATCCCTGGCGCTCGAAGAGCCCGATGGCGGCGTGGATCAGCTCGGCGCGGGCCTTGGCCCGCTTCCGTTCCCGGAGGGTGGTTTCGACAGTCACTGCCAGAAGAATATCACAATCTTTTGACAGTCACTGTCAATTACGTGTAGCTTCCTCGACATGCACACGGTCTCGGTTCCCTTTCCCGGCTACCGCCAGGTCCCGCCGCAGGCGGCGGGGCAGTTCGCCCAGGCGCTCGAATCGTCGGGGGTGGTCGATCAGTTCCAGGCGTGGGACCAGCTCACGAGCTGGTATCCGCAAGGTCTCTGGACACCGGCCAACGCCCCGGCGGCCGCCGCCTTCCCCGACTGCGACTCCTTCCAGGACGCGTTCGTCTCCGCCGCCTTCGCCGCCGCCATGACCGGCGACCTCGGCGTGACGGTCAGCACCGACGCCACCCGCCGCGGCCCCGCCGAACTCCTCCAGACGATGCTGACCCTCTCCGACGGGATCGGCCGGCCCGCCGTGCTGCAGCTCGGCGCCGCGGAGCTGAAGCAGACCAAGCCCTTCGGTTACAAGCGTTCCCAGGGGCTCGGCCGGCTCGAGGAGTCGTTGCAGATCATGGGCCGGCTGCTCGACAGCGACGGCCTGATCAGCTTCGAGGGCCAGTACCACGCCTACCAGGACGCCTGGATCGGCGGGGCCAAGCCGCACCGGCCCCGGTTCTACGCCCTCGGCGGAGGGCCCCGCCTGTTCGACATCGCCGCTCGCTACGCCGACGGCATCGTGACGATCGCCCCCTTCGCCTACCCGACGCCGGAGGAGTTCGCCGGCTTCGTCGCGGCCATGAAGGAGCGGGTCGAGTCGCACGGCCGCGATCCCGACGACTTCACCGTCGGCCTGTGGTACGCCGCTCTGCTCGATGACGGCAGCGGCGATCTCGACGCCTTGTGCGACAACGAGCTCATGCGGTTCTTCGCCGCCATGTCGGGGCGCCTCGAGCAGTCCCGCTGGCGGGCCGAAGGGCTCGAGCCGGTCTGGCCGGACGACTGGCACTATGCCCTCAGGCTCCTTCCGGCGTCCGTCAGCCCCCAGGAGGCCCGTGACGTCGCGGCCCGCACCCCGCGGGAGATGGTGCGGAAGAGCTTCTTCATGGGTTCGCCCGCTGAGGTGGCGGAGACGATGCGCGACTACGCCGAGGCGGGGGCCACCTACCACAGCCTCTGCGACATGGCGCCGGTGGCCCGTGGTCTCGACCGTCTGCAGGCCGCCATGGCGGCCGAGCTCGAGACCTGCGCCGCGTTCAAGGTCAAGTGCGGCGTCGCCGCCGGCTGAGCCACTGGCGACGCTTTCCGGCGCGTCGCTCATACGATCAAGGAGCTCACGCATGGGTGTTGTTGCAGACGTCATCGAATATGACGAGCGCTCCGAGCGACCACACGACTCTGACGGAACGCCGTCGTGGCAGGAAAGCGTGGCGCTCGCCTGGGGCGACGGTGACGCCGGCATCGGCGGTTTCGTGCGGATCGGTCACGAGCCGCACTACGACGGCGGGATCGCGGTCGTCACCGGCGGTGTCGTGACGAGAACGGGCACGGCGTTCCGCCGCAACGCCGTCGACCGACTCAGCGACGAGAATCGCCTCGAGACGGGATTCGGCGCGCGGGAGGGTACCTACCGCGTCACGTATGAAGACGGCCTCCGGTACACCGCCGTTGATGGGCCGTTGAGGCTCGACCTCCGCGTCAGCGACTATTACGGGCGAACCGACTTCTTCCCCGAGGACGCCGGCAGCCTGGTCGATGAGTTCGCCGCCAGCCACTTCGAGACATCGGGGCAGATCACCGGCTGGGTCGAACTCGACGGCACGACCTTCGAGGTCAACGGCATGTGCCACCGCGACCACAGCTGGGGGACGCGGAAGTGGGACACGATCCTCAGTCACCGCTGGTGTCCAATCACGTTCGGGCCCGACCTCTCGATCGGCAACATCGTGTGGCACTCCGCCGACGGGGCCATCAGGGATTTCGGCTATGTGGTCCGTGGCGGCAAGGTCACGTACGCCAGTGCCGTCGAGGTCGTCGTGGAGATGGAAGCCGACGGCGTCAGCTTTCGCGGCGGCACCGTGACCGTCACGCTGCCGGACGGCGAGCGTCTGGCGGTGGATGTCCGGACGATGGACGCGATCGTCAATGACCACCACGGCGTGGTCTGGCTCGCCGGCATCGGCGAGGCGGAGCTCGACGGACGGATCGGGTTCTGCGACCTCGAGGTCTCCAACAACGCGCGTGCCGGGACGCAGCCAGTGACGACGACGATGCGCGCGCTGAAGGACGACGGACTGCGGGTCTGCGAGCCGAGCCGCGGCTCAGCTGAGCGAGCGTCGCTTCTTTCTTGAAGGGCTGCTACGACCGCCGACCGTCCTTCGCCGCAGTGCACTCTTTGGTAAAGGTTAGGCGCTAACCTTTACCAGGGATGCGCAGCGAGGCAAGGATGCGGGGACGGATGGTGACTGCCACGTGGACCGACGACGGTCGCATCATGGTCCCGGCCCGGTACCGGAGACCGTGCCGATACCGGGCGTTCGTGCCCGATCCGGTCGCCGGGATCGACCTCACTCTTCCGGGCGCCCTCGCAGGGGTGGTCTCCGACGCCGAGGCGGCGGTGCGGTCTCTCAACGCGAACGCCGCCCCTGGGCTGGCCCCGCTCGCCCGACTCCTGCTGCGAACCGAGTCGATCGCTTCCTCCAAGGTCGAGGGTCTCCAAGTCGACACGCGCACCCTCGCCCGGGCCGAGGCCAAATCGGACATAGGCCGATCCATCGGAACCACCACCCGGGAGATCCTCGCCAACATCGACGCCATGCAACTCGCCGTCGAGGAGGCGTCCTCGGTCGAGCGGATGGGGCCTGACGGGATTGTCGCGATCCACCGAGTCCTCATGGCCCAGGCCACCAACCCGGACCTGGCCGGGAAGATCCGGGTCGAGCAGAACTGGATCGGCGGCAACGACTACAACCCCTGCGGCGCTGATTTCGTGCCGCCCCCGCCCGACGAAGTCGTCCGGCTCCTCGATGACCTCTGCGAGCTGGTCAACGCCGAGGACCTGCCACCGCTCGTCCAGGCGGCCGTCGTGCACGGCCAATTCGAGACCATCCACCCTTTCCTCGATGGCAACGGCCGCACCGGCCGGGCCTTGATCCACGTCGTCCTCCGTCGCCGGGGCCTGGCACCGTCCTACGTTCCGCCGGTGAGCGTGGTCCTCGCCCGGGACAAGGAGCGCTACATCAGCGGGCTCACCGACTACCGGGAGGGCCGGATGGCTCAGTGGGTGGAGACCTTCGCGGTGGCCTGCGCCCGGGCCGCGAACCTCGCGCAGCGCTACCTCGTCGAGGTGGGGGACCTCCAGGAGCGGTGGCGGGCTCAGCTCCGGGCCGAGGTCAATCCAAGGGCCGACGCTGCCGCCTGGTCGGTGATCGACGCCCTTTCCGGGCATCCCGTGGTTACCGTGCCTGTCGCCGTGGCGGCCACCGGGCGGAGCAAACCGGCGGTCAACCAGGCCATGAAACAGCTGTCCGCCGCCGGGGTGCTCGAGCCGGTCTCCGCCTCGCCGCGCAACCGGGCGTGGGAGGCACACGGACTCCTCGACCTGCTCGCCGGCCTCGACGCCGGCCGCTAAGGCGGCACCTGGCCGGGGCCTCTGCGCGAGAGGGCGGACGGCTACCACCTCAACCGGCGCTCGGATTCTTGCGCGAGGGCTTGAAACCCATGAGGCGCATGAGTGAGCTTCGCCTTCCGGGCCTTGGCGGCCTTGGATCGGCCCACCCCGACGAGGGTGAACGCGACGATCACGGCCAGAAGGATGACCGGGGTCGTCATGGCAGTTTGATGTGCGACACCGTGAAGCGCTTGACCTGTTCCTCGATTTCGTCGCCGACCGGCTCCGTATACGCGTCAGCGAGGTTGGTGACGAAGACGTCGTCATCGACGATCACGAGGCTGGCCGGGAACAGCAGTCCCTTCGGTGAACCATCGGCGCGGAGTCCCTTGAACTCGCCGAGCTTGGCGACGACTCCACCGGTCTCATTCAGGGCCAGGAGCTCATCGCCCTGATTGGCGGCCACCCACAGCCGGCCTCGGTCGTCGAAGCCGAGGCCGTCGGCGCCGTTGATGCTCTCGGCCAGGATCGTCAACGTCTTCGTTGCCATGTCCAGCTTGAGGACCCGGTCGTCCCCCGTGTTGGCGACGAACAGCGCCGATCCGTCAGGGTGGACGGCGATTCCGTTGGCGGCGAAGGCCGGGAATCCGGTGGTGGCGAGCAGCGGGTCGTGAATGAGCGTTTCCACATCGCAGCTCGGCGCGCACCCCTGGGGATTGGAGATCTTGTAGACGGCGCCCTGGAACGAGTCCGTCACATAGAGGTTCCCCGTGCTGTCGAACGCCATCGCATTCGGCACGCGGGCGTTGTCACCGAAGGTGATCGTGTCGGAGCTGCCATCGGGATTGGCGACGGTCCGGGGCTCCGGCGCGCCGATACCCGGGATGATCGCGACATCCGTCAGCCCGCTGAGATCCGCCGCCACCCGTTGGATCTTCGACTCGACACCGGCAAAGTTGCCGACGTTGGTGATGTACACCTGCTCGTTGACGGCATCGAAGGCCAGACCGAGCAGCGGCGTTTTCCCGAAGTCAAGGGAGCCAAGGACCTTGCCTCGGCGGTCGAAGCGCACCACCTTGTTCTTCGGATCGGGGTTTGTCGCCGACGGGACATCGAAGGTCGCGACGTAGACGTTGCCGTTGGTCGGGTTGGCGGTGATGCCTTCCGGGTGGCGCACGTCGTCGGCGAGCGCGGCGAACAGATCCACGTCGCGACGGATGATCAATCCACCCGGTTCGTCGGTCTCCGCCCGCGCCGGGACGTCTCCTCCGTCGCCGCATCCCGCCGCCACCAGCAGCGCGCCGGCGAGCGCGGACCAGGTCGTGCGCGCCAGTCGTGCCATCCCGCACCTCCATCGGCGCGCCGCCCGAAGCCGTCCCCGACGGACCAACCCGTCGGGTCTTCCCAGCCATCGGCCTCCCGCCCCCTCGGAGGCGAAGTGCAAGTCTCAGGTAACGGTCGCGCTACCGGTCGCGGCGGCCGCCACCCGCCCGAGGAGGCGGGTGAGGCTGTCGGCCTCGTCGTCGCTGAGGTGAACGCCGAAGTAGCGGGCCACCCCCCGGAGATGGTCGGGGCCGGCCGCCCGCAGCCGCCGCCGGCCCTCGGGGGTGAGGACGAGCTCGATGCTGCGCCGGTCGGTCGGGCACGGCCGGCGGCACAGGAGGCCGGCCGACTCCAGCCGGTCGGCGAGGCGGGTCACACCCCCGGGGGTGACGAGCAGGTGGCGGGCGAGCTCCCCCATCCGGCACCGGTTGCCCTCCGCCTGGCCGAGGAGCATGAGCACCTCGTACTCCGAGAGCGACAGGCCGTGGTCGGTGCGCAGCTCGTGCTCCAGCCGGTCGAGGATCCGGCGGTGGGCGGTGAGCAGGGCACGCCACGCCTCCAGGTGCCTGTCGTCGAGGCGGGGTCCCGGCGCCATGTCAGACGAGGTGTCCGAACTTGCCCGCCTCGAAGTCCCGGACCGCCTCGATGATCTCGTCGCGGGTGTTCATCACGAACGGTCCGTAGAACACGACGGGCTCGTCGATGGGTTCACCGTTGAGGACCAGCAGCTGCGCGCCCTGGCGGCTCTCGACGGTGATGTCCTCGCCTTCGTTCTCGAAGAGGATCAGCTCGGCGGCGCCGGCGGTGGCGCCGTTGGCGGTGGCGTCCCCCTCGAGCACGAACAGGGCGGTGTTCTCGTGCGCCGGGAAGGCCATGTCGACCCGGCCGTCCGCCGGCAGGCGCACTTCCCACAGGTTGATGGGCGTGAACGTGCGGGCCGGGCCGCGCACCCCGGCGTACTCACCGGCGATGACCTTCACCTCCCCCGCCCCGTGGGGCAGCTCCACACGGCCCATGCCCGCCGCCGTCAGCGGCTGGTAGCCCGGGTCGGACATCTTCTCGGCAGAGGGGAGGTTCACCCACAGCTGCATCATGTGCATCCTCCCTCCGGCCCGGGCCCACTCGGCCTCGTGGTACTCCTTGTGCAGGATCGCCCGGGCGGCCGTCATCCACTGCACGTCGCCGGGCCGGATGATGCCGCCCGCTCCGGTGCTGTCGTGGTGGGCCAGCGCGCCGTCGAAGGCCAGCGTGACGGTCTCGAACCCCCGGTGGGGATGGACGCCCACCCCCCGGGCCCGGTCGGTGGGCGTGTAGTCGTAGGGGGCGTGGTAGTCCATGAGCAGGAACGGGCTCAGGCGGCTGGTGAGCCCGTTGCCGGACGGGAAGAGGTTGGTGACGTGGAAGCCGTCACCGACCCAGTGGAACCCGTCGCCCCGGAACACGCCGGTGACCTTGCGCCTGGCGCTCATGTCCGTCTCCTGTCGGTCGCTGCTGCGGTGATCCGGACAGGACAACTGTTGATTGCTCAACTTTATTTCAGTCAACAAGTGAGCCGGAATTCCCCCCGCTTCTCCCAAACGCTGACCTGCCGCGATGGTCGGTTGGAGGTTCTTTTGGTTGTTGTACCTTCTGTGGCGCCGCTGGTAGGGCGAACCAGTCCCCCGTCGGCCTCGAATCCGATGTTGCGCCTGAGGGGGGCACGGTGGACGACCGGAGGGAATTCACCCGACGCGAAGTTCTGCGACTCGGTGCCATCGCCGGAGGAGCCGTGTTCGCGGCCGGCCTCGTCGGCTGCGAGAGCGGAGGGGGCGGAACCGAAGACAGCGCGGCCACGACTTCCACCGAGGCGCTCGACCAGGCGAAGCCCGCGGCCGCAGCCGTCACCGGCAAGGCGCTGGAGGGCACCCCGCCGGTGGTCGATCGCGTGGCGGTGTGGTCACTCGTCGACAACGCCCACGACATCTTCCTCAAGACCACCACCGTCGGCGAGACGCCGGTCAAGTGTGAGATCCAGCGCAACGGCCTCGGTCTCGGCCCGCGGCTGACGACGCAGCAGTTGAAGAGCGAGTTCGGCATCGGTTTCCACCTGGAATCGACCCAGGGCGGCCAGACCCGCAACTACCTGCTCGACTACGGCCTCTCGGAGACGGCCGCCCTCGACAACATGGCGTTCCTCAAGATCGATCCCGCCAGTGTCGACGCCTTGATCCTCAGCCACGGCCACTACGACCACTTCGGGGGACTGGTCGCGCTCCTCGCCCGCGACCGCGACAAGATGCGCGACGAGCTCACCCTCTACGTCGGCGGCGAAGATGCCTTCTGCTACCGCTGGTTCCCGGCGCCCCAGGGCGCTCCCGAGACCGATCGCCAGAGCTTCGGGGTCCTCGACCGGCGCGATCTCGACAAGGCGAACATCCAGGTCGTCATGGCCGAGAAGCCCATGCTGATCGGAGACCAGGCGTTCACCACCGGCGCGATCGCCCGCACCACCTTCGAGACGGTCCAGCCCGCGGCTCAGATCGAGCTCGGCCAGCACGACGGGGCCGGCTGCGACGCCTCCCACTTCACCCCGGCCGAGCAGGCCGGCCAGATCGTCGCCGACCAGTTCTGGTACGAGCACGCCACGTGCTTCAACGTCAAGGACCGGGGACTGGTGGTGATCTCCTCCTGCGGCCACGCCGGCATCGTCAACACCGTCAAGGCCGCCCAGGCGGCGTCCGGGGTCGAGAAGGTCCACGCCGTCCTCGGCGGCTTCCACCTCGCGCCGGCTCAGGAGCCGTACGTCGTCCAGGTGGTCGACGCCCTCAAGGAGATCAACCCCGACTATCTCGTCCCCATGCACTGCAGCGGGAAGACCTTCACCCGCCTGGCCGATGCCGCCATGCCGGGCAAGGTCCTACCGCCGTCAACCGGCAGCCGCTTCGTCTTCGGAGCGATCTGAGCGCGGTCAGGCGGGGCGGGGGCAGCCCAGGAGGTCGAGGAGGGCGGCCTTG
Organism: Acidimicrobiia bacterium; assembly: GCA_050741935.1. Lineage (GTDB taxonomy): Bacteria > Actinomycetota > Acidimicrobiia > IMCC26256 > BP-133 > CAWBJP01. The sequence continues at coordinate 10,736 of JBOGFE010000194.1, forward strand.
ATGGGGGGCCGGCTGCCGAAGACCAGGAGGAACAGCGCCTCCCGGGCCAGGCGCTGGGGGTGGCGGTCGCGCAGGATCGACGTGCTGCCGGTGGCGGCGACCAGGGTGATGGCGGCGCGGGCGGCCAACTCGGAGGCGGCGGCCCGGGCCGCGGGGATCCCGGCGACCTCGGTGGTGAGGAGGGCCTTGCGGGCGGTCATGACCTCGTCATCGAGGGGGCTGGGGCCGAGCAGGCTGCAGCACCGGTCGGCCAGGCCGATGGACAGGAAGCCGACCGTGCGCAGGATCCGCTCCAGGTTGTAGTGCCCGGCCTCGTAGGGCGCCGTCCGGATCAGGCGCCCGCCGGCAACCCTCACCCCGTCGAAGCGGAGCTCGACCGTCACGCTGGCGTCGACGGCCACCAGGCGCTGGCGGTGGACCGTGAGGCCCGGCTGGTCGACGGCGTCGACCATGAGCCAGGCCACGGTGTCGTCGGGGCCGCGGGCGGCCGTGTGCAGGACGTCCAGGCGGCTCCAGCCCGTGACCCAGGGGGAGATGCCGTCGAGGCGCCAACCGTTGCCGTCGGGTGCCGCCCGGAGCTTGGGTGGGCCGGGGAGCAGCCCCCCGAGGGCGACGCCGGCCCGGCGTTCCCCCCGGCAGAGCGGCCCGAGCCACTCCTCCCGCAGGGCCGTCGGGCCGTCGATCATCGCCCGCACCAGGCCCTGGTGCTGGGCCCAGATGAACGCCGTGGACAGGCAGGCGCCGGCCAGGATCTCCGCCACCTTGGCCGCGACCTCGAAATCGACCTCGGCGCCGTCGGGCGTCACCGGGCCGCTCACGCCGTAGAGCCCGGCCTCGGCCAGCGCATCCAGGTTGGCGACGGGCACGGCGTCGAGCTGGTCGGTGGCCATGGCGTTGGGAAAGAGCACGTCCTCGGCCACCTGGCGGGCCGCGCCCACGAAGTCGATCACCGCTCCAGCATTGCAGCCCCGGTCACTAGCCTTCGCGCCATGGCTCTGCGGTGGTCCATCGTGCGGGACATCTAGGCCGGGCCCGCCGGTGTCCGGGAGCATCCACGAGAAGATCGCCGCCGAGCTCGGCGTCCGGGAGGGTCAGGTGCGGGCGGCGGCCGAGCTGCTCGACGGCGGCGCCACCGTGCCCTTCATCGCCCGCTACCGCAAGGAGGCGACGGGGACGCTGGACGACGCCCAGCTCCGCACCCTGGAGGAGCGCCTGGCCTACCTGCGGGAGCTGGAGGACCGCCGGGCGGCGATCCTCGAGTCCATCGCCGCCTCCGGCCGGCTCGACGCCGGGCTCGAAGCCCGCATCCGGGAGGCCGACACCAAGGCCCGGCTGGAGGACATCTACCTTCCCTTCCGGCCCAAGCGCCGGACGAAGGCCCAGATCGCCCGGGAGGCGGGGCTCGAGCCGCTGGCCGACGCCCTGCTCGCCAACCCGGGGCTCGACCCTGACGCCACTGCGGCGGGCTACGCCGACTCCGGGAAGGGCGTCGCCGACGCCGGGGCCGCCCTGGAGGGGGCCCGGGCCATCCTGGTCGAGCGCTTCGCCGAGGACGCCGACCTCGTCGGGGCCCTGCGGGAGGAGATGTGGTCCCGGGGCCGGCTGGTGTCCCGGGTGCGCAAGGGCAGGCAGGAGGCCGGCGCCAAGTTCTCCGGCTACTTCGAGTTCGCCGAGGCCTTCACCCGCCTGCCCTCCCACCGGACCCTGGCCCTGTTCCGGGGCGAGCGGGAGGAGGTCCTCGACCTCACCTTCGAACCGGAACCGCCCCCACCCGACGGCCCGCCGGTGGGGCTGAACCGCTTCGAGGCCCGCATCGCCCGCCGCTTCCGCATCGCCGACGGGGCCCGGCCCGGTGAGCGCTTCCTGGTGGAGACCGTGCGGGTGGCGTGGCGGAGCCGGATCCTCAAGAACCTGGCCGGCGACCTGCGGGCCCGGCTCAAGGAGCGGGCCGACGACGAGGCGGTGCGGGTCTTCGCCACCAACCTGCGCGACCTCCTCCTGGCCGCCCCCGCCGGGACCCGGGCCACCATGGGACTCGACCCCGGGCTGCGCACCGGCGTGAAGGTGGCGGTGGTCGACGCCACCGGCAAGGTGGTGGCCACCGACACCATCTACCCCCACGAACCCCGCCGGCGCTGGGACGAGTCGGTCGACGTCCTGGCCCGCCTGGTCCGGGCGCACGGGGTCGAGCTGGTCGCCATCGGCAACGGGACCGCCTCCCGGGAGACCGACAAGCTGGCCGGTGAGCTGCTCAGGCGCCACCCCGAGCTGCCCCTCGACAAGATGGTGGTGTCGGAGGCCGGCGCCTCGGTCTACTCCGCCTCCGCCTACGCCACCAAGGAGCTGCCCGGCCTCGACGTCTCCCTGCGGGGCGCGGTGTCGATCGCCCGCCGGCTCCAGGACCCGCTGGCCGAGCTGGTCAAGATCGAGCCCAAGGCCATCGGCGTCGGCCAGTACCAGCACGACCTGGCCGAGGCGAAGCTGGCCCGGTCGCTGGACGCCGTGGTGGAGGACTGCGTCAACTCGGTCGGGGTCGACGTCAACACCGCCTCGGTCCCATTGCTGCAACGGGTGTCGGGCATCGGCGAGACCATGGCCCAGAACATCGTGGCCCACCGGGACGCCGGCGGTCCCTTCCGTTCCCGGCGGGCGCTGCGGGCCGTGCCCCGCCTCGGGCCCAAGGCCTTCGAGCAGTGCGCCGGCTTCCTGCGCATCCGGGGCGGCGACGACCCCCTCGATGCCTCCGGCGTGCACCCGGAGGCCTATCCGGTGGTCCGGCGCATCCTCGACGCCACCCGCTCGGACGTGCGGGGGCTGATCGGCAACACCGCCGTGCTGCAGGCGCTGCGGCCCGACGACTTCGTCGACGGCACCTTCGGCGTGCCCACCGTGGCCGACATCCTGGCCGAGCTGGACAAACCCGGCCGCGACCCCCGCCCCGCCTTCCGGACGGCCACCTTCAAGGAGGGAGTGGAGAAGCTCGGCGACCTCGCTTCCGGCATGATCCTCGAAGGCGTCGTCACCAACGTGGCCGCCTTCGGCGCCTTCGTCGACGTCGGGGTCCACCAGGACGGGCTGGTCCACATCTCGGCCATGTCGAAGCAGTTCGTGAAGGACCCCCGCGATGTGGTCAAGCCCGGCCAGGTCGTCCAGGTCAAGGTCCTCGACGTGGACGCCGCCCGCAAGCGCATCTCCCTCACCCTGCGCCTCGACGACTGAGGAGAAACGTCAGTCGCGGGCAGGCCCTCAGGGCCGGCGGCGCAGCGCCTGGAGCCAGGGGACCCGGCCGCCCCGGTGGAGGGCCAGCTGGGTGTAGATGTGGCCGGACAACCGGGCCAGGGCGACGACGGTGACGCCGGTGAGGATCACGGCCAGGCCCACCTCGAGCGGGGGCGCCTCGCCGGCGGCGATGCGCATGGGTTGGAGCAGGGGGGCGGTGAAGGGGACCGGGGCCAACACCCGGGCCAGGCCCTGACCCGGGTCGGAGATGAAGGCGAACATCGTCATGTAGCCCGTGAGGAGGACGGCGGTCACGGGGAGGGCCGCGCTCTGGGCGTCCTCCTGGCGGCTCACCATGGCGCCGGCCATGGCGAAGAGGAACCCGTACATGGCGAAGCCGGCGACGAACCACACCGCCGTCCACGGCAGGGCGGCCCAGACGGCGCCGGGCACGTCGACCCCCGAGATGAGCAGCGACACCACCGACGCCGCCACCACGAAGGTGAACTGGAGCAGGGCGACGGCACCGATGCCGGCCACCTTGCCGGCCAGCAGGTGGCGGGCCCGGACCCGGGCCAGGAGCACCTCGATGACCGCCGTCGACTTCTCCTCGATCACGCCCATCAGGATGAACCCGCCGTACATCTGCACGGCGATGAAGAGCAGGACGCCGGCCAGCATCCCGACGATGTAGGCCGGCCCGTCGTTCTCGTCCCGGCTGACGTCGACGGTCCGCGCCGCGAGGGTCCCCGAGGCCAGGGCGGCGTCGGCCCGCTCCGGCGGCAGTCCGGCCTCGACCAGCGAGGCGCGGACGGCAGCGCCCGCCCAGGCCTGCTGGAGGGCGGCGTGGAGCCTCGGGTCCTCGGCGTCGGGAAAGAGCACGGTGGCGTCGTCCCCGGCCACGACGGCGGCGACCTTGCCGTCCTGGAGAGCCCGGCGGGCGCCGGCCAGGGAGTCGTGGGCGACGGCCTTGATCTTCAGGTCGAGTCCGGCGCCGGCCGGCTCCAGGGCCTCCCGGAAACCGCCGGGCAGGGCGCCGGTCAGGGCCACCGTCTTCGTGGCCGGGCCGTCGTCGCCGGCCAGCCGGGAGATGATCCCGCCGGCCAGGATGGCGGCCACGATCACGATGGTGGAGAGGTAGAACGACTTGCCCCGCAGGCGCTGGCGGACCTCCCGCTCGGCGACGAGGCGGACGCTCCCGAGGGCGCTCACCGGTGCCGCACCGTGTCGAGGAAGACCTCGGACAGGTCGGGCGGGGCGAAGGTGAAGGAACGGACCTCGCCGTTCGTGCTGGCGTCGGCCAGCAGTGCGGCGGGGTCGATCGACGGCGGGGTCCGGACCCGGACCCGGCGGGCGGTGCGTTCCACGACGGCCGTCCCGGGCAGCGCCGGGGTCCAGTCGGGGGGGCCGTCGCCGGCGAACTCCACCTCGGCGTAGCGGTGGTCGGAGTCGGCCCGGATGTCCTCCACCGGGCCCCGGAGGACGACCCGGCCGGCGTCGACGATGACCACCGACGAGCACACGTCGGCCACGAGGTCGAGCTGGTGGCTGCTGAGCAGCAGGGCGGCCCCGCCCGCCACCCGCTCCTCCAGGATGCCGCTCAGCATGTCGACGGCGATGGGATCGAGCCCGGAGAAGGGCTCGTCGAGTACCAGGACGTCGGGTTCGGTGAGCAGGGCCAGGGCCAGCTGCACCCGTTGCTGGTTGCCGCTGGACAGGTCCTGCACGTCGGTTCCGGCCCGATCCGAGAGCCCGAGCCGCTCGAGCCAGCGGTCGGCGGCCCGGGAGGCCTCGCTCCTCGAGAGGCCCGAGAGCCGCCCGTAGTAGACGAGGTGCTCGTGGGCCCGCATCCGGGGGTACATGCCGCGCTCGGCCGGCATGTATCCGAACCGGCGCCGGGTGGCGTCGTCGATGGGGCGGCCCTCCCAGGTCACCTGGCCCGAGTCGAGCTCGAGCAGGCGCATGATGGCCCGCATGGTGGTGGTCTTCCCCGACCCGTTGGGCCCCAGGAAGCCGACGATCTCCCCGGGCCGGACCGCCAGGTCGACCCCGTCGAGGGCGGTGACGTCGCCGTAGCGCTTGTGCAGGCCAACCGCTTCGAGCACGGCGGGGGACGCTAACCGAATCCCGCCCCCCTCCAAGGCCAGAGCGATTTGAGCCCTGATAGGGCCATGATCGCTACGGCCTTGGGTGCCGGCCGCTATTTGGCCGCCAGGCCGGCCTGGGCCACGTCCATGTCCTGGGTGTAGTGGCCGCCGCTGACGCCGATGCCGCCGATCACGGCGTCGCCGCTCTTGATGGGGTAGCCGCCGCCGAAGGTCACCAGGCGGTCGATCTCCGCCGGGGCGCCCAGGGCGAGGGGCCCGTCGTCCTTGATGAAGTCGTGCCACGCGTCGGTGGGGATCCCGAAGCCGATGGCGGTGTAGGCCTTGTCCTGGGCCACCTGCACGGCGAGGAGGGCGGCGCCGTCCATGCGGCTGAAGGCCTTGAGGACCCCGCTCTCGTCGCACACCGCGATGACCATGGGAGCGCCCATCTCCTGGGCCTTGGCTTCGGCGGCGGCGATGATCTTGTGGGCGAGGTCGCTGGTGATGCTCTGCTTGGCGAAGGTGTCCGACACGTTGCCTCCTTGGGTTCGGGTCTGGCGAGGACGGGTGGTCAGGAACGGAATCGGTCTTCGAGGTCGTGGATCTCGGGCAGCCCGATGAAATCGAGGAACTCACCGAAGCGGGGGAGCTGGTCCATGATCGGCAGCGGCGTGCCCGCCGCCCGGACCTCGGCCAGGGCCTGGCGGATCCACCCGGTGGTCCCCAGCAGGGTGGCGATGGGGAAGATCACGATCCGGAACCCCAGCTCCGTCAACGTGGCGTGATCCAGCGGCGGCGTCTTGCCGCCCTCGGCCCAGTTGAACAGCAGGGGGATGCCGGCCAGCTCCCGGGCCACGGCCGCCACCTCCTCCTCGGACTCGGCCGCCTCCACGAAGAGGACGTCGGCGCCGGCGTCGTGGTACCGGCGGGCCCGGTCGATAGCGGCCGCCATCCCCTCGACCGCCCGGGCGTCGGTCCGGGCGATGAGGACGAAGTCGTCGGAATGGCGGGCGGCCACCGCGGCCCGGATCTTCGCCTCCATCTCCCCGGCGGGGATGACCTGCTTGCCCTCCATGTGCCCGCACTTCTTGGGCGCCACCTGGTCCTCGATGTGGATGGCGGCCACCCCGGCCCGCTCGTACTCCTGCACCGTGCGGATGACGTTGAGCGGGCTGCCGTAGCCCGTGTCGGCATCGGCGATGACGGGAAGCTCGCAGGCGGCCACGATGCGGGCCGCGTTCTCGACCATCTCGGTCATGGTCAGCAGGCCGACGTCGGGCCGGCCGAGCAGGGCGGCGGCGGTGCCGAAGCCGGTCATGTACACGGCCGGGAAGCCGGCCTCCTCCACCAGGCGGGCCCCCAGGGCGTCGAACACACCGGGGGCCAGCACCGGCTCGGGGCCGGCCAGGAGCTCCCGCAGCCGGCGGGGTCCCGGCGGCGCCGGGCTCAGGAACTGTGCCATTGCCGCCTCCTCCCGTGATGGCCCGAAAGGAGAAGGCTAGGTCTTCCTGGACGCCCGGTTCACCGGCCCAGCCTCGCCGTCGCACGGCCCTGGAATTCAGGCAGAGTGCCCGGATTCCGGCCCCCGGTGAAGGCCAGCGGCGCCGAAGATGGCATGGACTGATTCTGACTCTGCTCTCCGATCTGCCCCTTCGGGCAGGCCAGCCCGGTGCTCAGGGGGGATGATCGACCCTGCGAGCCGAGCACGGAGGTCGGGGCCATGGATCTTCACGGTCGTCAGGCGCGGGCACGCCAGCGCGATGGCTCCGGACGGGCCGGGCGGGGCGCCGGTCCGGATGTTGCCGGGCCCGGGGGTCTGGCTGCGCTTCAGCGCACTGCCGGCAACCGGGCCGTGAGCAGCCTCGTCACCGTCCAGCGCAAGAGTGATGCCGACAGGCAGAAGCAGGCGGTCGCCACCATGAACGCCGTGCACGAGGCGCTGGCCACGGCCGTCTCCCAGCACCCCAAGTTCGCCGCCCTCGGCCCCGAACTGTCGCTGGGTGGCAAGGGGGACAAGAAGAAGCGCCCCCTGATCCGGGCGGCACTGGCCGCCTACCTCACTGTCGGCAACCGCTCGACGGACGATGTCAACCGTCTGCGGGAGGGCCTCATGGCCATGAGCGTCGCCGAGCTCACCGTCACCCTGGGCCGGTTCATGCCGGCCGACATGGCCGCCGACAAGCCCGGCCGCAGCGGGTTGCCCGCTCTCGGCTCCAACCTGGCCAAAGAGCAGAAGCAATGGAAGGAGTCGGCCTTCACCGATCCCACCCGCCACCAGGCGGACCGGAAGTTCCGGTACATCATCATCGCCCTGCAGAACCAGGACAAGGATCAGAACCGGGCGTACAAGTACAAGGACTTCCTGAAGAACCCGGGCATCCTCGAGAACTTCATGAACAGCACGTCGGTCATCGACGAGAAGCACCGGGGTACGTACTCGCCTTACGGCTTCATCCTGAAGGTGCCCCCCGGCAACTTCGCCGCCGCCAGCCGCAAGGACGTCTCCATCGCCAACCAGTCGTTCGACATCGAGCGCGAGACGGAGTCCAAGTACGCCCAGCACGGCCTGCCCAGCCCGGCGGACATCCTGGCCGGCACCACGTCCAAGTACACCGATGGGGCACTGCCTTATAACGAGGTGGTGGTCCGGGGCCGCACCGGCTCGGGAATCGTCAAGGTGACGGCCATCTATGTCAAGACCCAGAGCGGCGAGTTGATGAAGCCGTATCATGTCGTCGGCAGCAAGTCCGTGAAGGCCAAGGACGCCTACGTCAGCGACGAGCTGATGGACCTCCTCAAGAAGACGGCCGCCGAGCTGGACGTGCCCATTGTCTACATCGACGAGGAAAACCCGTCCCAGGACAAACTGGAGACCTACGACAAGGAGAAGGACGAGTAGCCCGGTCGTCTCAGGCCGGGTTCAGCGGTCGCCCAGGATGTAGCGCGGCCCGGGGCCGCGCTCGGCCATCTCGTCGCCGGGGTTGAGCAGCCGACAGATCTTGAGGGACAGGCACCCGCAGCCGATGCAGCCGGTGAGCCGGTCGCGGAGGCGCTCGAGGATGGCGATCCGGGCGTCGATCCGGGGCTTCCAGGCGCGGGACAGGCGCTCCCAGTCCCGCTTGGTCGGGGTGCGGTTCTCGGGGAGGGAGGTCAGGGCGGCCCGGATCTCCTCCAGAGAGAGCCCGACCTGCTGGGCGACGCGGATGAAGGAGACCCGGCGGATGGTCTCCCGGGTGTAGCGGCGCTGACCCCCGTCGGACCGGGTGGCGGGGATGAGACCCTCGGCCTCGTAGAAGCGCAGGGCGGAGGGGGCGACGCCGGTGCGCTCGCTCATGGCGCCGATGGTGAGCTCCTCCTCCATGGCCGGGAGGGTATCAGGGAATTCCTTGACTTCAAGTGAACTTGAAGTTGTACGGTCACCTCACCGGGAAGAGGGAGGATGTGCCGTCATGGACCGCCCCATCCGAGTCGCCGTCATCATCGGCAGCACCCGGGAGGGCCGCTTCGGCCCCACCGTCGCCCGCTGGTTCGCCGAGCAGGCCGGCCGGCGGGGAGACCTGGACATCGACGTCATCGACCTGGCCGAGACAGGCCTGCCCGCCGTGTTCCCGCAGGACCGGGGCGGCGTCGTCGAGGCGTACGTCGAGCGGCTCGGCCGGGCCGACGCCTTCGTGGTGGTGACCCCGGAGTACAACCACGGCTACCCGGCCGGCCTCAAGCAGGCCATCGACCTGGCCAAGCGGCCCTGGGAGGCCAAGCCGGTGGGGTTCGTGTCCTATGGCGGCATGTCCGGCGGGCTGCGGGCCGTCGAGCAGCTCCGGCAGGTCTTCGCCGAGCTGCACGCCGTCACGGTGCGGGACACGGTGAGCTTCCACAACTTCCCCCAGCTCTTTGGCCCTTCGGGGCAGCTCCTCGATCCCACGGGGCCCGACGCCGCCGCCAAGAAGATGCTCGACCAGCTCGCCTGGTGGGCCTCGGCGCTGCGCACGGCCCGCCAGGAGCGCCCCTACGCTGCCTGACGACAACAGGAGACCGACATGACCGTCCAGCTCAACCACACCATCATCCCCGCCCGGGACAAGAAGGAGTCGGCCGGCTTCCTGGCCGAGGTCCTGGGCCTGCCCGAGCCCTTCCCCTTCGGGCCGTTCATGGCCGTCCAGGTCGAGAGCCTGACCCTCGACTACGTCGAGGTCGGCGAGGACAAGGAGATCGAGCCCCGCCACTACGCCTTCCTGGTCGGCGAGGACGACTTCGACCGGATCTTCGGCCGCCTCCAGGAGCGGGGCGTGCCCTACTGGGCCGACCCCCACGCCACCCGGCCCCAGGAGATCGACACCAACGACGGCGGCCGGGGCTGCTACTTCCCCGACCCGAGCGGGCACTGGCTGGAGATCCTCACCCGCCCCTACGGCAGCGGAGGCTGAGCCGGCGCCATCCACAGGCACGCCGCCGCCAGCGCCCGCCAGGGGCGCCATTTTTCGGCCCGCTCGGCCAGCGGGCGCCCGTCGTCGGCGAGCCGGGTGACGGCCCGGCGCAGCCCGAGGTCCCGGTCGGGGAAGGCGTCGGGCTCGCCCATGCGCAGGGCCAGGTAGTGGGCCGTCCAGTCGCCGAGGCCGGGCAGGGCGGTGACCGAGGCCACGAAGCGGTCGAGGGACACGCTGCGGTCGAGGCGGACGGCGTCGCCGGCCACTGCCGCGGCGAAGGCGCGCACCGCCCCGGCCCGGGCCGGGGTGAGGCCGATCCCGTCGAGATCGGCACCGGCGAGGACCTGGGGGGCCGGGAAGGTGTGCGACAGGCCCATGGGCCCGAGCCCGGGCACGGGGGTGCCGAGGCGTTCGACGAGCCGACCGGCGAGGGTGGTCGCCCCGGCCACCGACACCTGCTGGCCGAGGATGGCCCGCACTCCCGTCTCGTAGGGGTCCCACGTTCCGGCCACCCGCAGCCCGGGCCGGGCCGCCAGCAGGGGGCCGATGACGGGGTCGGCAGCCAGGTGGTCAGCGGCGGCGGTGGTGTAGGCGTCGAGTCCGGCGATCCGGCGGGCCCGCTCGGCGATGTGGATGAGGCCCTCCCAGTGCGGGAGGTGGGCCTGGAGCAGGAGGTGGTCATCGGCGCCGGCGTGGAGCTCGAGGACGCCCGGGTCGCCGTCGACGACGATGGTGCGCCGGTAGGTGTCACCGTCGACCCGCTCGACGCCGGGGATGGCCCGAGGGGCGAGGTAGGCGAGCAGGGCGGTCCAGTCGAGCGGGCCCTGGTAGGGGAGCCGCAGGCGCAGGCCGCCGTCGGCCACGAGCCGGTCGGTGGCCCGGCGCCGGGCCCGCAGGTCGCTGGGGGCGGCCCGGAAGACGTCCTGGCAGGCCCGGTGGAGCTGGCGCACGCTGCCGAAGCCGGCCGCGAAGGCGATGTCGGTGACGGGCAGGTCGGTGTCGTCGAGGAGGCGGCGGGCGAAGTGGACCCGGGCCGAGCGGGCCAGCCCGTCCGGGGTCACCCCGAGATGGGTCTGGAACAGGCGCCGCAGGTTGCGGGCCGAGACTCCGAGCCGGCGGCCCAGCTCGGCCTCGTTGCCGTCGTCGAGGGCGCCGTCGAGGACCAGCTGGACGGCCCGGCAGACGAGCTCCGGGCCCGACGACCCGGCGGTCTGGGGCGACCGGTAGGGGCGGCAGCGCAGGCAGGCCCGGTAGCCGGCGGCCTCGGCCGCCGCCGCCGTCCCGAAGGGGCGCACATTCTGCGGATTGGGCCGGGCCGGGCAGCCCGGGCGGCAATAGATGCCGGTGGTCACGACGGCGGAAAAACCTTCCATGACCACATGTATACCGTTCCCGACCCGATTTCATCGGACGGATCCGGACAGCGTCGCGATAGAGCCCGTGTCTGTCCGGATCCGTCCGGCACACGCCCCGGAAAGGGATCATGATGGGCGCCATGTACTCCTGCCATGTCGATTCCCCCATCGGAAGCATCCTGCTCACCGGCCGGCCCGGCGTCCTGACCGGGCTCTACGTGGCCGACCACCACAAGTGCCCGGCGGTGCCCACCGGTTGGACGGCGGACGACGACGTGTTCGCCGGCGTCCGGGCCCAGCTCGGGGAGTACTTCGCCGGCACCCGCACCGACTTCGACGTCGAGGTGGAGATGGCGGGCACGCCCTTCCAGCGGACGGTCTGGGCCGCCCTGTGCGACATCCCCTACGGCGAGACCTGGTCCTACGGGAAGCTGGCGGCCCACATCGGCCGCCCCGGCTCGTCCCGGGCGGTCGGCGCCGCCAACGGGCGCAACCCCGTCTCGATCATCGTGCCCTGCCACCGGGTCATCGGTGCCGACGGCAGCCTCACCGGCTACGGCTGGGGCAACGAGCGCAAGTCCTGGCTCCTCGACCACGAGGCCGGACGCTCCGGAGTCCCCGGCCATTCTGTGTGACATTCCTGCCGCCCCGTCGGTGCTGAAACGTCACAAGAAACACCAGCGACGCGCTTACAGGCGTCGGCCCTAGCCCTCCCGTTCCCGCTTCCGGCGCTTGCCCTCGTGCATCGCCTGCACCCGGCCGCCGGGGATGTCCCGGCCCTCCTCGACCAGGTCGGCGGCCAACGGCCGGGGTTCGGGCATCAACCCGGCCCAGGGGTCGGCGCCGGCCAGGAGCGCCGGGGCCGTGTGGATGGTGAAGTCGGCCGGGGCGACGGCGTCGATCGCGTCCCACGCCACCGGGAACGACACGGGCGCGCCGGGCCGGACACGGGGGCTGTAGGCCGCCACCACGGTGGCCCCGCCGGCCCGGGTCGAATCGAGGAACACCTTCCCGTCCCGGTCCTCCCGGATGAAGGCCGTCGTCGCCAGGGCCGGGTCGATGCGCTCGGCCCGGGCGGCGATGGCCCGGGTGGCGAAGGCCACGTCCTCCATGGTGGCCGGGGCGGCGACGGGGACGAAGACGTGGACGCCCTTGGCGCCGCTCGTCTTGACCGCTCCGTCCAGGCCCGCATCGGCCAGGGCCTGGCGGACCAGGTGGGCGGCGCGCACCGCGGCGGCGAACCCGTCGCCCTCGGGGGGGTCGAGGTCGAGCACGAGATGCGTGGGCCGGTTCCAGGCGTCGGCCCGCACCAGGGCCGGGTGGTATTCGACGGCCCGCTGGTTGGCGAACCACAGCAGCGTGCGCCGGTCGTTGCACAGGGCGTAGGCCACCTCGCGCTTGGAAGCTTCGGCCCAGATCGAGACCGTCCGGACCCACTCCGGGGTGTATCGGGGCACGTTCTTCTGCATGAAGGCTTCCTGGCCCCGGTGCACGCGGACCACCGACAGGGGGCGGTCCTCCAGCACCGGGATGATCACGTCCCGGACCGCGTCCAGGTAGTCCACGAGGTCCCGCTTGGTGGCCCCGGCTCCCTCGAACAGGGGCTGGTCGAGGTTGGTGAGGGTCACCCCGTGTCGTTCCTCGCCGCCGGCCATCAGACCACTCTGCCCGAGCTCAGGGCACGAGCGTGGCTTGGCCCAGGAGCATGTCGTGGTCGGACCACCGGGTGGGGCGTACCTCGCCGCTGAGCCCGCGGAAGTGGCCGTCGGGGAGGAAGACGTAGTCGATCTTCTCGCCGGCGTGGGTCGGTTCGTCGTCGGCGTGGTCGATGTCGGTGTGGAACCCGCCTTCGGCTCCGTCGCTCAGGCGGCCCAGCTCGGACGGCCGGGCGTTGAAATCCCCCGCCAGCACCACGGGGAGCTCCGGGGACCTTTCCCGTACGAAGCGCACCGTCTCGTCCAGCTGGCGGGCGTGCCAGCCGGAGTCCCGGGCCACGAGGTGGAGCCCGCAGGCGAGCAGCGGGCGGCCGTGATGGGTGGTGCGCAGGCACAGCAGGGACCGGCGCTCCCGGCCCGAGGGCCGGTTGGAGAGGCGGTGGACCTCGGTCCGGTCCACCGGTCCCGAGGACAGGACGGCGTCGCCGAAGGAATGCACCCCCTCGTGCGCCGGGCAGCGACCGTCCGTGCGCTGGGCGTGGAAGGCCGATCGCATCGGCACGCCCCGGGCCTCCAGCACCTGCACCAGGCGGGCGTGCTGGGCGCCGCAGATCTCGTTGAGGACGGCCAGGTGGGGACGCTCGCCGGCCAGCAGGGAGGCAACGTGCTCCACCAGGTCGTTGTCGGGGCCCGGGCGCTCGACCGTGCCGTCGTTGCAGATGCCCCCACAGATGTTGTACGTCAGGAAGCGGACCACCGGCTCGGCGGCCCGGGCCGGTGCCGTCCGGGAGCCCAGCGCCGTCGTCGCCGCGGCCGCCATCAGCAGCGCCGCCGGCAGCGGCAGCCGGTGCCATCTCCCCTGAGGCCGTCTCACCGACCCTGTGATGTAGCACGTTCTGGGTGCGGGCGACACCCCGCCGCGGCTACGGGCAGGTGTCCGGGGCGGGAAGCCCGGCGAAGCGGGAGGCCAGGTAGCCCACGGCCAGGGGGGCGCCGGAGACGGACAGGCTGGAGTGCTCGCTGAGCAGGTCGGTGTGGAAGGCCACGGCCACGCCCTGGCGGCACCAGTCGGTGCGCAGCTGCTGGGCGCTGGCGTAGGGAATGAGCTCGTCGAAGAGGGAGTGGAACAGGAACACCGGCGCCGCCGGCGCCTGACGGCCGAGGTGGTTCGTCTCCATGACCTCGACGGCCACGGGTTCGGAGAGTGGGTCCGGGGAGTGGGTGAACTCGTTGAGGCGGCGGAAGGCGAAGGAGCTGGTCGCCTCGCCCACGCACATGTCGCCGATCTGGTCGAGCATCGCCAGGCCCTTGTCGTTGAGGAGCGTCAGCATCTCCGGGTAGGCCCGGCTCTGACCGGCCGAGGCCAGGAGCACCAGTCCGGAGGCGATCCCGCCGTCGGTCTGACGGGCGGCGGCGACGAGATCGGCGGGCGTGCCGCCCGAGGCCACGCCGACCACGTTGAGCTCGGGGGCGTAGGCGGGCTGCAGCTCGGCGGCCCAGCTGCTGGCCAGGCCTCCGCCGGAGTAGCCCCACAGCCCGACCGGGGTTCCGAGGCCGGCCAGGCCCGCCTCGGGCAGGGCGAGGGCGGCCCGGATCCCGTCGAGGACACCGTGGCCCTCCATCCGCCCGGCGGCGAAGGCGTCGTCCGGCCCCTGGTAGTCGGTCACCACCACGGCCCAGCCGTGCACCAGGGCCTGCATCATGAGCGCCAGCTCGTACTCGGTCCCGGCCCGGAGCTTGTACGAGGGGTTGCACTGGTCGCCCAGGCTGTCGATGGCCGGCTGGTAGGAGACGAGGGGCCGGACACCGGGGTAGGGGGCGAAGGGCACCATGACCGTGCCGGCCACGACCACCGGGGCGTCGTGGGCGTCGCTCGAGCGGGCCAGGAACTGGTGGGCGGCCACCGGGACCGGGAGGCCGAGTCCCTTGACGGTGACGGGGCGCGACCGCAACACGGTCCCGGGTGCCGCCGCCTCGAAGCCGGCCGGCGGGCGGTAGAAGGGATCGGCGTCGGGCTCGGCCAGGGCGTCGCCTGACCCGGCCGACCCGGCCGGTCGGGGCGATCCGGCTGACGCCGGCCCGCCTCCCGTGAGCACCCCGGTGGCCAGCACCAGCGTGGCCAGCAGCGTCGCAGCCAGATCCCGGACCCGAACCCGTCCCGTCATGGTGCTTACCCTCCGCCGTTGGAAGTGGTACACATGTACCAGTTTTTCGAAGGGGATGTCAATGGCGAACGGACAATCGCCCCGCCAGGACCGCAGTCGCCACCGGCGCGACGCCCTGCTGCGGGCGACCATCGACCTGCTGGGCGAGACCGGAGCCAAGTCCGTCACCCACCGGGCCGTGGCCGAGCGGGCGGGCCTGCCGCTGGCCTCCACCACCTACTACTTCACCTCCGTCCACCAGCTGGTGGAGGAGGCGCTCAAGCTGCACGTGGCCGAGCGGGTGGACGAGATCCAGGCCCTGGCCATGGGCGTGGCCGGGCCGGGAGCGAGCGCCCAGGACATCGCCGAGCGCCTGGCCGAGCGCCTCGTCGAACGGGCCCCCGGGGTGCTCGTGGCCCAGTACCAGATGTACCTGGAGGCGGCCCGGAACCCGGCGCTGCGCCCGGCGGTGGCCGATGCCCTGGCCGCCTTCGAGCGGTTGACGGCGGTCATCCTCGGTGCCCTCGGCGCCCGGGAGCCGCGGCAGGCGGCCGACGCCTTCGTCGCCCTTCTCGACGGGTTCGCCCTCCACCGGGTGGCCCGGCCCCGCCCGCCGGAGGAGGAGACCGCCGCCCTGGTGGCGGCCATGCGGGCCATGTTCCTCGAGCAGGTGATGGAGCCCGAGGAACGCGACCGCTTCTACGAGCGCCTCCGCCGGCCCCTCTTCTGATCCGGCGCCGCGCCCGCAGGGCCTCGAAGGCCTACTCCTCGGCCCGGCGCCGGCCACCCGGGCCAGGGCGGCGCTGCGCTCGGGGCGCCTCCGGGTTTGGGAAGGACCGCCGGGCGCCTTCGGGTTTGGAAAGGATCTGCCTCGGAAACCGAGGCATTTCCTTCCCGAATGGGGTCGGCGGCGCCGCCGCCTCAGTCGCAGAAGCGGGCCGTGGGGGCCCAGATGGCGTCCAGCTTCCCTTCGCTGACGATGAACTCGTAGGCGGGCTGGCCGTCCTTGGTGACCTTGGCCACGCTCACCCCGAAGACGTCCTGGGTTGAGTCGTCCACGGTCAGGGCGAACCCGCCGGCGGCGTAGGCCTGCTGGGCCTCGTCCAGGGACGATCCCGCCCCGATCCCCTCGGCGGTCGTGCCCGTGGCCAGGTAGAAGCCGGTGAGGACCCCGTCGTTGAAGTAGGCGTGGCCCTCCTCGGCGTCGGTGATCCTCCCCGCCACCTCGCCCGGACCGCCGAGCTCGCAGCCGGGCTGCGTGCTGCTGATGAGGGCGGCGCCGGTGGCCTGCTCGAGGGTCATGCCCAGCTTGAGATCGCCGAACCCCTGGGGGGTGAGCGTTGGTTCGGCCGTCATCTCCTCGGTCGAGGTGGCCTCCTCGTCGGCGGCGGCGTCCTCGGCCTCGGTGGAGGGGGTCGAGGACGCGTCCGTCTCCGGGGAGTCGCCGCCGCAGGCGGCGCCGAGGAGCAGAGCCCCGGCCAGGAGGAGGGTGGCCCTGCGGGTGGGGAGCACGGCCGGGATCCTTACCCGAACCCGGTGGGGGGCGCTATCGATTTCGCCCGTAGCCGCGCCCGAGCCTCAGCGCGCCCCAGATG
>JBOGFE010000195.1:0-3337 GCA_050741935.1 Acidimicrobiia bacterium
CTCGTCCTCCACCCGCCGGGACAGCCAGTGGCGCTGGCACTCGCCGCCCAGCAGCGGCGGGGGCGTCACGGCCGAGGCCAAGGGGGCGTCCCGGCAGATGGCCTGCACCCGGGCCCGCGCCTCTTCCGCCAGGCGCGGGACAGCCCGGGCGTCCACGCCGACCACGGCGGCCACCTCGGTCGGCGTCATGGCCTCCACGTCCGTGAGCCACAGGGTGGCCCGACCCGTCTCGGGCAGGGCGGCCAGAGCGCTGCGCATCGCGCTCGTCGGGCTGGTGTCGCCGATGTGGCCGGGCCGGCCGGAGCCTCCCTGGTTCGGGCGGGTACGGCGCCGTTCCAGGGCCGCGTGCCGGACGCAGTTCAACAGGTGCGCCCGGAAGGCGGGATCGCCCCCGCGGGGGAGGATCGAGAACACGTCGGTGAATCCGGCCAGCACGGCCAGCTCGGCGTCGTCGGAGAAGCTCGACGTGGCACTGGCGAGACGCCAGGCGGCGCCGTGGTGGCGCAGGTAGAGCACGCCGAAGGCGATGCGGTCGCCGTCTCGGGCCCGGGCCACGAGCTCGGCGTCGGGTGCGACATGCGGGGCCATGGTGCACCCGGGGCGGTCATCCATCCAGCACTCCATTCGTCGGCAACGACGAGAAGGAAATACGGCCGCGCCCCGGGCTCCTTCTCCAAGTATGGATCGGGTGTACCCACGGCAAATCCGGATCTCACCGTCGGCCGAGAGGAATGCCCGGTTCGCGTATCGTGCAGTGCCAATGGCTCTTCGCCTGGCGGCTCATCGCGACGTCGGTGGGGGCCCCTGCCCCACCTCCGGCGGCCCTGGCGTGGCGCGGTGACGTCGGCGCAGACCATCGTCATCGACCATTTGGCGCGTCTCGACGACGGTTCGGTGGCGGTGGCGGGCATCGACGGCGACCACGCGCCCCTCGCTCCCCGGCGCGGGGACGCATGGGACACGTCGGCCACCAGCCGGGGGGGCGGCCCCTTCGGGGTGGGGGAGCTGGTGGACGTAGGGTTCTCCCGGCGGGTGGGAGTGGCGCCACTGGTGGAGGAGCGGGAGGTGGAGGAGACCAGCCTGCGTCCCCTGGGACGCATCAACGACGGGGACTTCTGGACGCTGCTCGAGACCCTGGGCCAGGACTCGCTGCCCGCCATCTACGGCGACGACCTGACCCGCCAGCCGTCGGGCTCGGCCTGTGTCCGGGAGGGCCGGGGGCGGGCCTCGCTCGGGGTGCTGCGCTGTCCGGGCCCGGCCGAGCTGTTCCGCCGGGGCAGCCAGCTGCGCATGGGCATCGACGACCTCGGGCTCGGCTCCCTCGACCTGGCCGTGTTCGACTTCCGCCTGCGGGACGAGGCCGGCGTGCCCATCGACCCGCTGTGGAACGTGATCCGGCGCCGGGTCTCGGCCGGGGAGCCCGTCATCCTCTCCGTGGGGCTGTCCCGGACCTTCAACGGTGCCCACTGGCTGCGGGTGGACAACATCCACTTCCGGGACTACTTCGACGACCACCCCGTGTTCCGCATGTACCGGGGGACCAACTGATGGGCGCCGGCTGATGGCCCCGGCCGTGGCCCGCTTCGCCCTCACCGCCGACGAGTACGCCGAGGGGCTCCGGACCATCATGCGCCGCCAGCCGACCTTCTGGGTCGGCCCGCTCCTGGGGGCGGTCACCCTGGCCCTGGGCCTGGCCAAGGACGACACGGTCGCAAGGGTGTGGGGGTTCGTGGTGCTGGCTCTGGCCGGCAGCTCGTTCTGGCTCGTGCCCGCCCTGCGTTGGCGGAAGAGCCCCGGCATGGCCGAGGAGCAGGAGCACACCTTCACGGAGGGGGGCATCCACGTGCGGGCCGGGAAGGAGCGAGGGCAACTGCCCTGGGGCTTCTACACCAAGGTGGTCGAGACCCCCCATGTCTACGTGCTCCTGCGCAACTCCCGTCAGGGCAACTTCGTCCCCAAGCGCGGCTTCCCCTCGCCCGATGCCGAGACCAGCTTCCGCGCCCTGGCCGCCGCCAACCTCCGCGCCAACTTCAGTGCCCGGTGAACCGGGGCGGGCGCTTGGTGACGAAGGCGTCGACGCCCTCGGCGAAGTCGTCGCTGCTCCGCAGCAGGCCGTAGGCCATTCCCTCCAGCTCCATGCCGACGTGGAGCGGCGCGTCGTAGACGTGGTTGAGCACCCGCTTGGCCACCCGCATCGCCAGGGGCGCCTTGGCCGCCAGCTCCCCGGCGACCGCCCGGACCCGGTCGTCCAGCTCCCCCAGGGTGACCACCTCGGACACCAGCCCCCAGGCCAGGGCGTCGCCGGCCCCGATCCGCCGGCCCCGCAGGATCACGTCCTTGGCCCGGGAGAGGCCGATGAGGTGGGCCAGGCGCTGGGTGCCGCCGCTGCCGGGGATCATGCCCAGCGTGATCTCGGGCAGGCCGAGCACGGTGTCGTCGGCGGCCAGGCGCAGGTCGCAGGCCAGGGCCAGCTCGAGGCCGACACCGAAGGTGAACCCGTGGAGGGCGGCCACCACCGGCTTGGCGCAGCGTTCCGGGGCGCCCACGTTCTGGGCCAGGCGGGAGAGGACCTCGGGCGAGGCGTTCATGAACCCGGCCACGTCACCGCCGGCCGTGAACGCCTTCTCGCCGGCGCCGGCCAGGATGACGGCCCGCACCCGCTCGTCGGTACCGAGCCCGGCGAACACTCCGGCCAGCTGGTCGCGGGCGGCCATGCTCACCCGGTTGAGCTTCTCGGGCACGTCGAGCGTGACGGTGGCGATGCCGGCGTCCTCGTCGTGGTCGACCCGGAACCCGTCGTAGTCGGTCATGCCGTTCCTTTCTCGGTGAGTCCCAGCACCTCGGCGATGGCGGCCACGATCGGCTCGTAGCCCGTGCACCGGCACAGGTGCCCGGAGAGCAGCTCCCGGATCTGGCCCTCCGTGGGCACGGGCGCCCCGGCGGTCACGTCGTCGCAGAGCTCGGCCGCGGACATGAGGATGCCGGCGGTGCAGAAGCCGCACTGCAGGGCGAAGTGACGCCGGAAGGCCTCCTGGAGCGGGTGGAGCCGGTCGCGGCCCGTGGCCAGGCCCTCGACCGTCTGGATCTCGGCGCCGTCGGCCTGGACGGCCAGCATCAGGCACGACCGCACCGCCGCCCCGTCCAGGCGGATCGTGCAGGCCCCGCACACCCCGTGCTCGCAGCCCACGTGCGTGCCCCGCAGGCCGGCGTCGTGGCGGAGGAAGTCCGACAGCAGCCGGCGGGAGTCCACGTCGCCGGCGACCACCCGGCCGTTCACGGTGCACACCGCCCGCCGGTCGGCGGCAGGCGATGGCGATCGGTGGGGACATGCCACGTC
>JBOGFE010000196.1:0-4778 GCA_050741935.1 Acidimicrobiia bacterium
GGATGCGGCCGGCCAGGTGGGCCAGGCGGCCGGCCTCCACCGCCTTGCGCAGGGCCTCGGCCATGCGCTCGGGCTCCCGGGCCCGGGTGACGGCCGAGGCGGCCAGCACCCCGTCGCAGCCCAGCTCCATGGCCAGGGCGGCGTCGGAGGCGGTGCCCACGCCGGCGTCGAGGATGACGGGGATGCTCACCTGCTCCCGGATGATGGCCAGGTTGTAGGGGTTGCGGATCCCCATCCCGGAGCCGATGGGGGAGCCTGCGGGCATGACGGCGGCGCAGCCGGCGGCGGCCAGGCGGCAGGCCGTGACGGGATCGTCGTTGGTGTAGGGCAGGACGGTGAAGCCCTCGTCGACCAGGGTCTCGGCCGCCTCCAGCAGCTCGGCCACGTCGGGGAGGAGGGTCCGCTCGTCGCCGATCACCTCGAGCTTGACCCAGTCGGTCTCGAACGCCTCCCGGGCCAGGCGGGCGGTGGTGACGGCGTCCTTCGCCGTGAAGCACCCGGCGGTGTTGGGCAGCAGTCGCACCCCGCACCGTTCCAGCACGTCGAGGAGGCTGTTCTGTTGGGGGACACCCCCGGGCCCCCGGGTCTGTTGGGGGACACCCCCGGGCCCCCGGGCCTTCGCCGCGGGGTCGATCCGGCGCAGGGCCACGGTCACGATCTCGGCCCCCGACGTGCGGATGGCCCGCTCGAGCACGGAGAGGCTCGGCGCCCCCCCGGTGCCGAGGAGGAGGCGGGAGGTGAAGGTCTCGCCGCCGAGGAGGAAGGGATCGTCCAAGTCAGCCTCCCTGGGCGGCGCCGAGGACCTCGACGCGGTCACCGGCGGCGAGCCGGGTGCCGTCCCAGCGGCTGCGGCTCACCACCTCGGAGTTGACGGCCACGGCCACGCCCCGGGCCTCGGCGAGGAGCTGGGCGACGAGGCCGGCGACCGTGAGGCCGTCGGCCAGCTCCCGCTGCTCCCCGTTGACGGTGAGGGTCATGCCCCCACCCCGAAGTGCTCGGGGACACCCCGGGCCCCGGGGGGCTCGGGGACGTCCTGGGCCCCGGGATCCACGAAGCGCAGCGGGGAGAAGGGCGCCACGACGTCGGGGGCCACGCCGGTGGCCAGGAGCTCGGCGACGGCGCCGGCGGTGACGGGCGCCAGGAGGACCCCGTTGCGGTAGTGGCCGGTGGCCACCACCAGGCCCGGCAGGGGGGACGGCCCGATGATCGGCGCGTTGTCGGGCGTGCCCGGGCGCAGCCGGGCGATGGCCTCCACCAGCTCGAGCTCGGCCAGGGCGGGCACCAGCTCGTTGGCGTCCTCCAGCAGCTCGCGCACCCCGCCGGCCGTGACCGTGGTGTCGAACCCCTTCTCCTCGGCGGTGGCGCCGACCACGATGCGCCCGTCGGCCCGGGGCACCAGGTACACCGACCGGCCCTGGCGCAGGCCCCGCAGGCTGTGGCCGAGGAGCGGCGGGTCGGCCGGGCCCCGCAGCCGGAGGATCTGGCCCTTCACCGGGCGGACGGGGGGAGCGGCCTCTGCCGGGAGCCCGGGGAGGGCGGCCGACCAGCAGCCGGCGGCGAGCACGACGGCGCCGGCCGCCACCGGTTCGCCACCGGCCAGCCGCACACCCGTCGCCCTCCCACCCGCGACGGTCAGCTCCGCCACCCGTTCCCGGTGCAGGCTCACCCCGGCCCGGGAGGTGGCGGCCAGCAGGGCGGCGGTGACCGCCCGGGTGTCGACCTGATGGTCGCCGGCCACCAGGATCCCGCCCCGCACCCGGGGGCTCAGCCGCGGCTCCAGCTCCCGGCACTCCCGGGCCCGCAGCCGCTCACCGCCCAGGCCCAGCTCGACGTGGTAGCGGTGCAGGTCGTCGAGGGCCCGCAGGTCGTCGTCATCGAAGGCGACGGCCAGCGTGCCCTCGGCCCGGTAGCCGACGCCGAGTCCCGAGGCCTCCTCCAACTCGGCGGCGAACCACGGCCAGGCCCGGGCGGAGGCCAGGTTGAGGGCGAGGAGGGCCTCTTCGCCGTAGTGGGCCTCGGTGACCGGGCACAGCATCCCGGCGGCGGCGTGCGAGGCCCCGCCGGCGGGATCGTCGTCGGCCAGGGTGACGGCGAGGCCGGCCCGGGCGGCGCGCCAGGCGACGGCCAGGCCGATGACGCCGCCGCCGACGATCACCACATCGGGTTTGCGGCTCGGAACGGACACGTCCAAATTTCCTCCCTGCGCCGGCATTACCCGGATCAGGTTCCGACGGTCGGGGGCTTCCACCCCCCTCTCAGCCCGGCTGTACGGGCTCCCGTGGTCCGGGTCCTACCGTAGCACCGGGCCGCCGGAGCCGA
Source organism: Acidimicrobiia bacterium (assembly GCA_050741935.1). Classification (GTDB taxonomy): domain Bacteria; phylum Actinomycetota; class Acidimicrobiia; order IMCC26256; family BP-133; genus CAWBJP01. Next base: position 2,320 of record JBOGFE010000196.1, read on the forward strand.
ATCCGGGGGTCCTGTCTGAATTGCCCGTTTTGTCGGTTTTCGTCTACCGTCGAACGCGAAGAGTGGCCGACCGGCTGGGGGGCTGGGGTGACATCACGCAGGCCGGGCCGGCGCCGCAGTGCCCGGCGGTTGATCGTGCTGCTCGTGGCGGCCCAGCTCGTGGCCGTCCCGCCCGCCGCCTCGCCCGCCCCCGGCGACGCCGTCCTGGTGGGCGCCGGCGACATCGCCAGCTGCAGCTCGAACGACGACGAGACCACCGCCGCCCTCATCGACCAGGTGGTGGCCGAGCATCCCGACGCCACCGTGTTCACCACCGGCGACAACGTCTACAACTCGGGCACGGCCGACGAGTTCGCCCGCTGCTACGAGCCGAGCTGGGGCCGGCACCGGTTCCGGACCCGCCCCGTGCCCGGCAACCACGACTACCGCACGTCGGGAGCGGGCGGCTACTACGGCTACTTCGGGTCGGCGGCGGGAGATCCGGGTACGGGCTACTACGAGTACCACGCCGGGTCGTGGCAGGTGATCGTCCTCAACAGCGCCTGCTCCGCCGTCGGGGGCTGCGGGGCGGGGTCCCCTCAGGAGCAGTGGCTGCGGGCGGTCCTGGCCGCCTCCAGCGCGCGCTGCACCCTCGCCCTGTGGCACCACCCGGTCTTCAGCTCCTCCTCCCAGCACGGCTCCCACTCCGGCCTCCGGCCCTTCTGGCAGGCCCTGTACGACGGCGGGGCCGATGTGGTGCTGGCGGGCCACGATCACGTCTACGAGCGCTTCGGCCCCCAGACGGCGACGGGCGGGGCCGATGCCGGCTTCGGGGTCCGCCAGTTCACGGTGGGCACCGGGGGGAAGAGCCACTACGGCTTCGGCAACCCGCTGCCCAACAGCGAGGTGCGCCACAGCGGCACCACCGGCGTGCTCCGGCTGACGCTGCGCGACCAGGGATACGACTGGCGGTTCCTGCCCGAGCCGGGAGGGACGTTCACCGATTCGGGCACGGGCGCCTGCCACGGCCTCCCGCCTCCCGCCGCCCCGGCCGGGTAGCGCTACCCGAGGGGTTGCGAGAGCATGAACCCGTTCCCCTCGGTGTCGACCACGTCGGCGAGGAGGATCCCTTCCCCGCCGGGGGCGTGAGGCTCCCGCACCACCGAACCGCCCCCGGCCACCACGGCTTCGACGGCGCCGGCGATGTCGTCGACCACGAAGCCGAGGCCGGTGTCCACCCGATCGCCCGTGCCCCCGGAGTGGAGGGCGACCACGGCGTCGCCGGCGGTGAGCTCGCTCCAGTGGGGCGTCGCCAGGCTGATGGTGAGGCCGATCGTCTTGGCGTAGAAGCCGACGGCCCGGTCCATGTCCTCCGCCATGAGCATGTACTTGACGCCCGTCACCTGGAACATTCACGAACCTCCTCGTCGAGGGCCACCATGGTGCCGTTGTCCCAGGGGTCGGTGCGAGCGAAATAAGGTCGCTGCATGCCGGCGCACCGGGTGGTGATCGTGGGAGGCGGGTTCGGGGGCCTGGCCTGTGCCCGGGCGCTGGACGGGAAGGATGTCGAGGTGGTCCTCCTCGACCGGCGCAACCATCACCTCTTCACCCCGTTGCTCTACCAGGTGGCCACCGCCCTGCTGAACCCCTCGGACATCGCCTACCCCCTGCGCAGCGCCTTCCGCCGCTCGCCCAACGTGCGCTTCCGCCTGGGAGCCGTCACCGGCGTCGACCTCGAGGCCCGGGTGGTGCGGACGGCCGACGGCGACGAGCTGGCCTACGACAGCCTGGTGGTGGCCACCGGGAGCACCAACGCCTACTTCGGGAACCCCGACCTGGCCCGGTACACCATCGGCATGAAGACGCTCGAAGAGGCCATGCGGCTGCGGAACCACGTGCTGTCGTGCCTGGAGAAGGCGTCCCAGTCACCCCTCCGGGAGCGCTCACCCTGGCTCACCTTCGTGATCGTGGGTGGCGGCCCCACCGGGGTGGAGTACGCCGGCGCCCTGGGGGAGCTGCTCGCCATGGTGCTCGGGCGTGACTTCCCCGAGCTCGAACCGGGCTCGGGGAGGATCGTGCTGGTGGAGGGGGCCGACCGGCTGCTGCCCGCCTTCCATCCCCGCCTCGGCGCCTACGCGGCGCGGGTGCTCTCGGCCCGGGGGGCCGAGGTGCGCACCGCCACCCTGGCCAAGGCGGCCACCGACTCCGACGTCGGGCTCTCGGACGGCGAGACGATCCCGGCCCGGACGGTGGTGTGGTCGGCCGGCGTCCAGCCGACCGATCCCCTCACCGCCCCCGGGCCGCCCCGCAGCCGCAGCCGGCGGCTCCGGGTCGACGCCCGCCTCCGCCTTGACGGCCGGGACGAGGTGTTCGTGATCGGCGACGCCGCCTCGGTCGAGGACGGGACCGACGGAGAGCTCCCCATGCTCTCTCCGCCCGCCATGCAGGCTGGGCGCTACGCAGCCCGGGCCATCCTGTCC
>JBOGFE010000197.1:0-7062 GCA_050741935.1 Acidimicrobiia bacterium
GGCCGGTCGCCGCCACGAACCGTCTCGGGGCATGACCACCTTCACGGATCCGGACCGCCGGGTCATCCAAAGCGTCCAAGAACCCGCCGGGCTCGGCTGCGCCGCCCGAATCGAATGGCTCGTCGCCCACCTCGAGGCGCTCCAGACCGCCCTTGAGGATCCGGAACCTCGACGGTGGATCCTCGTCCAGGTCGTCTCCGACCGGGATGACCTCGTTCTTTGACGAGTTGCGACTGACCGGCAATCCGCCGAAGCAGTCCTGCTCCACCTGATTGCACCGCAGTCCCGAAACAGCACCGTCACCTCCGACAGCCCTCGTAGCACCGATCGGAGGATCATCATGTCTCGCCAGTCCGCCTCAGACCGCAGCCTGAACGTCGTGCTCTCCGCCCTCGCCATGCGGCGGATAGGGAGCCGCTCCCTCCTCCGCCGGATCCGGGTCTTCCGGGTCAGCTCGGAGCAGCCGTCCATCTTCGTGGCCAACCTGGTGGCGGGCCTCGCCGCGGCCGACCAGGACGACCCCGACGTCATCGCCGCCAAGAAGGTCGGTGGTCTACTCGTCGAACGGACGAAAGAAGGCCGCTCCGCCCGCCGATGGTGCGGGACCGTCGAGGTCCGGCTGGACATGCTCGCCGGCGGCGAGCACTCCCGACAGCTCATCGGCTACGTGACCCTGATCGGGGCCACCCTGTTCGTCTACCTGCTCTCGAGCGCGGCCGCCGCCAACCTCCGCGACGCCTCCGCTGCCGAGGACTGCGGCAACGGCGCAGTCGAGACGATCCGGGAAGCGATCCGGGTGCTGACCACGATCCAGCGGGAGCACGAGCCCGGCTTTCGGCTCGAGCTGCACTACACCGACGAGACCCGTGCCGCCCGGTCCCGCCCGCAGGCCACCAAGCTCCTGACCACCGCTACCCGCTACCAGGTGCGGCTGTTCCTGCGAGGCCAGGAGTGGAACCCGAGCCGGACCACGGACGCCCAGGTCATCGACATGCTCCTCGGCATGGCCGCCGTTGAGCGAGACCTGTCAGTCCAGCGGATGCTCAGGGGGAAGGTCTCCCTGCTCATCATCCACCGGCTCCCCGAGCCGCTCCGGTCCAATGTCCCATTCACCCACGAGGCCTATCGGTACCGCCGCACGGACGAGCACGGGCGCGCTGTCGCCGAGGTGGACGAGCACCGGCCAGCTCCCAAGGAAAACGCCGGTGCCATCCTCAAGAGCCTCGTCCGGGCCGTGCTGACAGCCGGCCGGGAGGCCGAGGCGGCCGGTCGGAAGACCGTCGACTGGAACGAACTCGCGTGCACCTTGGCCAAGGCCCACGACCTACGGGAAAGGAGCCCCGAGGCCGTCGCCAGCGGCGCCCCGGGCCTGATCAGCGAGTTGCGAGGCGACGGGCCCGGTTTGGCCCTCCGCCGGCTCCTCGGCCGGCGATACCGGCAGGCCTGGCGGGCCGGTCGGCTGCCTGGACCACCGAGCTCGCAGCGGACATCGGCGACCTGGCCCACCAAGCAGGAACGGTTACCTACGACGAGCACCGCGTCCCGACCCTCCACGCCTGGGTGGAGTGTCCCATCCCAGCCGGACTCAACATCACCGACGCCGAGTGGGACGAGCTCGACGCGTTGCTCGCCCCCAGATCGACGAACGCCGGCAAGCCAGCCACGGACTGGGCCACCCCACTAGGGCTAGTGGCGCCCCGGCCGAGCGACAGACGGCGCGGGACGAAGCAGTAATTGCGGGAGGACGGGGACGAATGACGGGAGTAAATGGCGCCAGCGGGCTATATCACTCTGGCCCCATTCCGGACTTACCCTCGAACAAGAGACGGTTGGACACACGTCGTCCGGCCCGGCGGGGAGGGTGAGATGGACAGCAGCAGCGACCAGGAAGCGGCGGAACGCCGCGGCAGCGCTGCCTGGCCCATCCGGCCGCTCACGGTCGCCATTCTCGCCGCGCTCGTCGCCGGCACCATCGGCATCGCCGCGCTCTCCCGCCAGGTCGTGAGCGACCAGGAGCAGCGCCTGCTGGACCGGCGGGCGGCGGAGGCGAGCGCCCTGCTGTCGTTGTCCTCCAGCCAGTCCCAGGCGCTGTTCCGCTCCGTGTCCACCATCGTGCAGCTCACCGGGCCGGACCAGGCCGCCTTCTCCCGCGCCGTCCAACCCGCCATCGCCGGGGGACTCTTCGGCGGCGCCGCCCTGGTCCAACAGGACGGCTCCGGGTACCGGGTCCTCCTGGCCGAGGGGGAGGGGCTGGCGGCCGGGCAACCGGTGCCGGCGGCGGCGGTGGCAACCCTCGACCGGGCCGGCGCCGACGGTGTGCTCGTCTACACCCCGGTCACGCAGGCGGGCGACGTCCGCCGCCTCGGTTCGGCCGCCGCCGTCCCCGGTCTCGTGCCCCGGACGCTGATCTACAGCGAGTCGGTGCTCCAGGAGCCGGCCTCGAACGAGGACCGGCCGGAGGGCTCACCCTTCGGGGATCTCGACGGCGCCGTCTACGCCGGCCCCGAAGCGGACCCGGGTCAGCTCATTCTCGTCACCCCTGAATTCGACGCCACCGGCCGCACCGCCCGGAGCGAGGTCGTCCTCGGGGCCGACAAGTGGCTGCTGGTGGTCTCCGCCCGCCACACGCTGGTGGGCACGCTGGCCGAGCGCCAGCCCTGGCTCTTCCTGGCCGGCGGCCTGCTGGCCGCGGTCCTGGTCGCCGCTCTGGTCGAGGTCCTGGCCCGGCGCCGGCGCTACGCCGACGAGCTGGTGATGGAGCGCACCGCCCAGCTCGAGGCGTCGCTGGCCGAGCTCGACGCCGCCCAGGACCGCCTCGTGGCCCAGGAGCGCCTGGCCGCCATCGGCCAGCTCGCCTCGGCCGTGGGTCACGAGCTGCGCAACCCCCTCGGCGTCCTCTCCAATGTCGTCTACCTCCTGGCCACGAAACTGGGCCGGGAGGACGTTTGGCTCGACCGCCAGCTGCGCACGGCGGAACGGGAGGTCGGGGCGGCCACGCTCATCGTCTCCGACCTGCTCGAGTTCGCCCGGCCCCGGGAGCCCATCTTCGGCGAGGTCGACCTGCCCACCCTGGTCGACGAGGTCCTCTCGGTGGCGCCCGCCCCCACCGGCGTCCGCCTGGCCCGGCGCTGGCCCGAGGACCTGCCCGCCCTCCGGGCCGACCGTGACCAGCTCCGCCAGGTCCTGCTCAACCTCGTCACCAACGCCTATGACGCCATGGCCGACGGGGGGCTGCTCGCCCTGGAGGCCCAACACCAGGGTGAGTCGGTCGTGCTGACCGTCGGCGACACGGGGACGGGTATCGACCCCCAGACCCGGGCCCGGCTCTTCGAACCGTTCTTCACCACCAAGGCCAAAGGCATCGGGCTCGGCCTGGCCGTGACCCATCGCATCGTCGAGGCCCACGGTGGCTCGATCGACGTCCGGTCCCAGGCCGGGTCGGGAGCAGCCTTCCACCTGAGCCTGCCGGCGGCCGTCGTCCCGGCCCGGGTGGCGCAGTGAACGGGGCGGCGGTCCTCGTCGTCGACGACGAGCAGGGCATGCGTGACACCGTCGCCGAGATCCTCGAGAGCGTCGGCTACGAGGTGACCACCGCCGCCACCGGAGACGACGCTCTGATCCGGCTGCGCCAGCAGGACTTCGACGTGGTGGTCATGGACATCCGCATGCCCGGGCGCGACGGCATCTCGGTGCTGCGCGAGATCGGCGGGCCCCCGCCGCCCGTGGTGATGATGACGGCCTACGCGGTGGAGGAACAGCTCCGGGCGGCGGTCGACGCCCAGTCCTTCGCCGTCGTCCACAAGCCGGTGCCGCCCGCCTACCTGCTCGACCTCGTCGCCCGCGCCGCGGCGGCGTGAGCACGTCTCCCCCGGACCCGTCCGCCGGCCCGCCCGTGGTCCTCGTCGTCGACGACGACGAGGGGACCCGCGACACCATCTCCGACATCCTCGGCCTGGCCGGCATCCCCGCCTGGACCGTGGAATCGGCGGCCGGGGCCCTGGACGCCGTCACCACCGTGTCCACGGTCCTGGCCGTGATCGACTACCGCCTCCCCGACGCCACCGGCCTCGAGCTCGCGGCCCGGCTGAAGCGGGACGACGCCGATCTGCCGGTGATCGTCCTCACCGGCAACGCCAGCCTGGAGACGGCGGTGGCGGCCGTCGGGCAGGTGGACGAGTACCTCACCAAGCCGGTCGTGCCCGAGCGGCTCCTGCGGGCCGTCCGGGCCGGCATCGAGCGCCGGCGCCTGGTGGGCGAGAACCGCGAGCTGCTCGACCGGCTCCAGGTGGCCAACCTCACGCTGGAGTCGCGCGTCCAGGAACGCACCGAGGCCCTGGCCCATCAAGCCCTCCACGACGCCCTGACGGGACTGCCCAACCGGGTGCTGCTCGTCGACCGCCTGGAGCAGGCCCTGGCCGGAGCCAGCCGCACCCGCCGCCCGGTGGCGGTCCTGTTCGTCGACGTGGACCACTTCAAGCTGTTCAACGACAGCCGGGGTCACGCCGCCGGCGACGAGCTGATCGTGGGCGTGGCCGAGCGGATCCGCCAGGCGGTGCGCCCGGCCGACACCGTGGCCCGCTTCGGGGGCGACGAGTTCGTCGTGGTGTCCCCGGAGGCCGGCACCCTGGAGGGAGCGACCAGCCTGGCCGGCCGGATCTCGGCCGCTCTCGCCCTGCCCTTCCCGTTGGGCGACCAGGACGTGTTCCTCACCGTGAGCATCGGCATGGCCGTCTCGTCCACCGCCATGCGGGCCGACGTGCTCCTGCGGGACGCCGATGCCGCCATGTACCGGGCCAAGCAGCAGGGACGGGCCCGCTGCGAGTTCTTCGACGAGACCATGCGCACCGAGGCCGCCGCCCGCCTCGAGCTGCAGACGGCGCTGCACTGGGCCCTCGAGCGCGACGAGATGCGCGTCTTCTACCAGCCCCTGGTCGAGGTCGCCTCCGGCCGGGTGGTCGGACTCGAGGGGCTGGTGCGCTGGGAGCATCCCGAGCGGGGCCTCCTGGCCCCGGCGAGCTTCGTGCCCATCGCCGAGGACTCCGGCCTGATCGTGCCCATCGACGAGGCGGTGCTGCACCAGGCGGCGGCCGATCACGTCCGCTGGCGGGCAATGCATCCCGGGCTGAACCTGTCGGTGGCGGTCAACCTCTCGGCCCATCATCTCCGCCACCCGGGGCTCGCCGCCCGGGTCGGGGAGGTGCTGGAGCACCACGGGCTGGAGCCGTCCGCCCTGTGCCTGGAACTGACCGAGAGCGTGCTCATGGAGGACCTCGACCGCCACGCCGCCACCTTGCTCGACCTGCGCCGACTCGGGGTCCGCCTGGCCATCGACGACTTCGGCACCGGGTACTCGTCGCTCACCCGGCTGCAGCTCTTCCCCGTGGACGTGGTCAAGATCGACCGGTCGTTCGTGGCCGGGCTGGGCACCGACCCCCGCGACACCGCCATCGTCCGGGGCGTGATCGAGCTCGCCCACGCGCTCGACCTGGTGGTCGTGGCCGAGGGGATCGAGCGACCCGAACAGCTCGACGAGCTGCGCGGGCTCCGGTGCGACCTGGCCCAGGGCTACCTGTTCGCGCCCCCCGAACCGGCCGACGTCGTCGATCGGCGCCTGGCCGGAGAGCACTGGCCCCCGGCGGCGGCCCGACCCGGCCCGGTGCGGCGCATCCGGGTCGGGATGTAACGGCACCAACCGGGCATCGGGTCGGCGTCTGGTGAGCGTTGTCACCCGCGGGGCTGCTTCGTTCGTCTGTCCGGACATGCAACCCATCATCGAAGTGGAAGGGCTGTGCAAGTCGTACCGCCGGCTGCGGGGCGCACCCCGCATGGCCCTCGACGGCCTGGATCTCGTGGTGCCCGACGGCGGTGTGTTCGGGCTCCTGGGGCCGAACGGTTCGGGCAAGACCACGACCATCCGTTGCCTGCTCGGCCTGGCCCGGCCCCGCGCCGGGCGGGTGCGGGTCCTGGGCCGGACGCTGCCTGACGGCCTCCCCGAGGTCCTGGCCCGCACCGGTGCCATCGTCGAGTTCCCCGCTCTGTTCCCGACCATGACGGGCCGGGAGAACCTGCGCCTGCTGGGGGCCGTGGCCGGGGTGAGCCGCCGGCGGGTCGATGAGGTCCTCGATCAGGTCGGGCTGGCCTCCCGGGCCGGGGACGCCGTGCGGCGCTACTCCCTGGGGATGCGCCAACGCCTCGGCCTGGCCGCCGCCCTCCTGAAGGACCCCGCCCTGCTCGTGCTGGACGAGCCGGCCAACGGACTCGACCCGGCGGGGATCCGCGAGGTGCGGGAGCTGTTGCGGCGCCTCGGCGCCGAGGGCCGCACCGTCGTCGTCTCCAGCCACCTGCTGGCCGAGGTGGAGCAGACGTGCGACGCGGTGGCCATTCTCAGCCGGGGTCGTTGCGTAGCCTCCGGACCGGTCGGCGACGTGCTGGCGGGCGGGGCCGGCGCCGTGTTGGTGCGGGTCGATGAACCCGTGGCCGCCCTGCGGGTCCTGCGGGACGCGGGGTTCGCGGCCGAGGATGCGGGCGGGCACCTGCGGGTGCTGGTCGCCGCCGGGCGGGCCGGGGAGATCACCCGGGCCCTGAGCGCCCGAGGGCTGTGGCTCACCGAGTTGCGCCCGGAGCGGGAACGCCTGGAGGACTGGTTCCTGCGGCTCACCGCCGACGTGGATCCGCCGCCCGCCGTGCCCAACGGCTCCGGCCCGACCAGGGAGCTGGTGGCATGAAGCTGCTGCTCGTGGAGGCCCGCCGTGCCCTGCACCGGCGGGTGGTGTGGACCCTGCTGGGCCTGGCTGCCGCCGGCATCGCCATCGCCTCGGTCGTCGCCTTCACCGACAGCGCCGATCTCGACCTGGCCCGCCTGCGAGCCGAGGGCGGCCTCCATCCGGCGGTCATGACCAGCTGGTGGGTGTCCGGTACCGGCGACGGGGCCCTGGCCGTGGCCGCCATCTTCCTGGCCGTGGGCGGCCTGCTGGGCGGCGCCGCCGTGGTGGGTGGGGAATGGAAGGCGGGGACCGTGGGCACGGTGCTCACCTGGGAGCCCCGCCGGGTCCGGCTCCACGC
>JBOGFE010000198.1:0-6361 GCA_050741935.1 Acidimicrobiia bacterium
GACTCCAGGCGGTCCAGCATGGCGTTCATGGTGGCGGCCAGGCGGGCCACCTCGTCGCCGGTAGGGGGCTCCGAGACCCGCTGGTGCAGGGCCCGGGCGCTGATGTCGGCCACCTCGGCCCGGATCGCTTCCACCGGCCGCAGGGCACGACCCACCACCACCCAGGTGGTCGCCCCCACCAGGGCGACCAGGAGCGGCAGGCCGGCGCCCAGCAGCGAGCGGGCCACCACCACCTCGTTCTCGACGATGCCGAAGGTGGTGCCGGCGTAGACGATGACCGGGCCGTCCTTGCCCGTGGCCCGCAGGGCCACCACCCGGAAGTCGTCGCCGTTGCCGATCGGGAGCGACTTCACGGTGTGGGCTACCGCCGTCTCGCCCGAGTGTTGGATGCGGGCGATGGGCGTGTCGGCATCGAGGTTGTTGCTCCTGGAGATGACCCGGCCGGCGTCGTCCACCACCAGGATGAAGCTGTCGTCGTCGTCGGAGACGAACACGGGAGGGAGGAGGTCCTGCTCCACCTCGTGGCCGACGTCCTCCGCCAGCTCGGTGACGGCTTCGTCGAGGATGTCGACCAGCGACTTGCGCAGCAGGGCGAGGAACAGGGTGGCGGCGGCGACGAAGAAGATGGCCACCACCAGGCAGGCGGCCATGGTGGCGCGGTTGCGGACGGGAGCCAGCAGCCGGCGGAAGATGGCCACCGTCAGCCGCCGTCGGGGTCGACGCGGTAGCCCGAACCCCGCACGGTCTGGAGGGCCTGGCGCCCGAAGGGGATGTCGAGCTTGCGCCGCAGGCCCCGGATGTAGACCTCCACGATGTTGGGATCGCCGTCGAAGGCCTGGTCCCAGACATGGTCGAGGATCTCCGATTTGGGACAGGCCTGGCCCTTGTGGCGCATCAGGTACTCGAGGAGCGAGAACTGGCGGGGGGAGAGCTCGATCTCCTCCTCGCCCCGGAAGCAGCGCCGGGAGGCGGGGTCGAGGCGGAGGTCGCCGGCGCTGAGCACGGCCGGCCGCTCGCCGCCGCCCCGGCGGATGAGGGCCCGGAGGTGGGCCAGGAGGACCACGAAGCTGAAGGGCTTGGCCAGGAAGTCGTCGGCGCCCGTGTCGAGGGCCTCGGCATGGTCGTAGTCCCCGGACTTGGCCGTGAGCATGAGGATGGGCGTCCAGATACCCTCCTCCCGGAGCTGGGCGCAGACCTTGTAGCCGTTGATGCCGGGCAGGAGGATGTCGAGGACGATGGCGTCGTAGTCGCCGCCCCGGGCCAGGTCCAGGCCCTCCCGGCCGTCGGTGGCCACGTCGACGGCGAAGCCCTCCTGGTTGAGGCCCCGGCGCAGGATGGCGCCCAGGCGCTCCTCGTCCTCCACGACCAGCACTCGCACGGTCCAACAAAGTGCCACATCCCGCCCGCGGGCGCCGTCGGCAAAGGGGAGATATCGGACGGGCAGCAGGTTCGCACCGGTTCGGGGCCGAAAGAACCTCTCGTCCGCACTGCCGAAAGGGGCCAAAGCAGTGCCAAGGTTCGACCCTCCGCGATTCTGGTCGCCGCGCCGTCCGGCGTTGCTGGCGGCCGTCCTCTTCGCCGCCGTCGCCGGTCTCCCGTTGGGACCTTCGTCGCCCGTGCACGCCGCCTTCTCCGGGTTCAACGGCCGGCTGGTCTTCACCAGCGACCGGACGGGCAACTTCGAGATCTTCACCATGAACCCCGACGGCACCGATGTCGTCCAGCTGACGCACAACGAGGTGGAGGACCGGGAGCCGGCCTGGTCGCCCGACGGGGCCCGGATCGTCTTCGTCCGGGAGGTGGACGGCGACCACGAGATCTTCTCGATGAACGCCGACGGCACCGACCAGAAGAACCTGACCGACATGGACACCTTCGACGACGAGCCGGTGTGGTCGGCCGACGGCACCAGGATCGCCTGGCGGTCCAACCGCCACGACGGGGCCAACATCTGGGTCATGAACGCCGACGGGTCCGACCCCGTCAACCTCACCAACAGCACGGAGCTGAACGACGAGCCGGCGTGGTCGCCGGACGGGATCAGGATCGCCCTGCGCACCAATCGCGACGGCGACCCCGAGATCTACGTGATGAACGCGGACGGCACCAACCCCGTCCGGCTCACCGACTACCCGAAGTTCTCCGACGACGACCCCGCCTGGTCGCCCGACGGCACCCGGATCGCCCACCGGGCCCACCGGGAGGGCAGCTACGACATCTGGGTCATGAGCGCGCTCGACGGCAGCGGCCTGGTGAACCTGACCAACTCCAAGGACGAGCGTGACGTCGACCCGGCCTGGTCGCCGGACGGGACGAAGATCGCCTACGGCGTCGAGGACCCCGACAACAACACCGAGCGGACGGGCTACGGCGAGATCAAGGTCATGAACGCCGACGGGACCAACCCCGTCAACATCACCAATCATCCCGCCTTCGACGGCGACGTCGACTGGCAGCGCCTCTCGGCCCCGCCCGTCACCCAGCCCACCACCGCCACCACCGGGACGACCGGCACCACCACCCCGACCAGCAGCCCGCCGACCACCGCCCCCACCAGCGCCCCGCCGGTCACCGCACCGGGTCCCCAGCCGACGGACGAGCCGGTGCGCACCGGCTACTGGATGCTGGGCGAGGACGGGGTCGTGTACCCCTTCGGTGACGTCACCAACACGGGCGACGCCGTCCTTCCCGGCGGCGTCCGGGCGGTGGACATCGAGCCCACCCCCGACAACCGCGGCTACTGGGTGGTGGACGAGCGGGGCGGGGTCACCGCCCGGGGTCAGGCCCGTGAGCTGGGGCTGCCCGACGCCTCCGCGCTGGCTCCCGAGGAGAAGGTCACCAGCCTGTCGGCCACCCCCACCGGCGCCGGCTACTGGATGTTCACCACCCGGGGCCGCGTCCTGGCCTTCGGCGATGCCGCCTTCCTGGGCGACGTGTCCGACGTGGCCCTCAACGGGCCCGTCCTCGATTCCATCCCGACCCCGACCGGTGCCGGCTACTACATGGTGGGCTCCGACGGCGGGATCTTCACCTTCGGCGACGCCGTGTTCCTCGGCTCCATGGGCGGCACCGTGCTCAACCAGCCCGTCCAGTCCCTGGTGCCCGACCCCGACGGGGCCGGCTACTGGCTGGTGGCGGCCGACGGCGGGGTCTTCGCCTTCGAGGCCCCCTTCCGGGGCTCCATGGGCGCCCATCACCTGAACCGGCCCGTCACCGGCATGGTCGCCTTCGGCGACGGCTATCTGATGGTCGCCGAGGACGGCGGCATCTTCAATTTCTCCGACCGGCCCTTCTCCGGCTCACTGGGTGACCGGCCTCCGTTCCGGCCCGTCGTGGCGGTGGCCGCTCCCCGCCAGTAGCGAAGCTGCACGGAAGGACGCTCATCGCCGTCGAGGGCTAGCTCCGGGGCGGCGGGACCCCGAGCGGGCCGGGCGGCGCGAAACAATCCGTAAATATCGGACTTTTCGTCGTCAGGTTACTGGTCGGTAACCGTCTTACCTGGCGTGCGGGCAGCGTGGCCCGCCCGGAACCCAGGAGGACGCACCGTGCCCACCCCCCGTCTCGCCGCCGCCTTCGGCCTCGCCCTCTTCATCTCCCTCGCCGTGCCCAGCGCCGCCCTCGCCTCCGACCCGGCTCCTCTCCAGGGCGACCCGACGACCGCCTTCGGGATCACCGACGGCGGGGTGCTCAACATGTTCGACATCGAGACGGGCCGGGTGCTCTCCAGCGCCGGCGGCCAGACCCTCGACGCCGACTACTCCACGGTCCGGGGTGAGCTCTTCTGGGCCACGACGAAGAACGGCCAGGACATCATCAACAGCGTCCCCTGGGGCAGCACGCGGCCGTCGGGTGTGGTCGCCCGGGGCCGGCGGGTGACGGTGAGCCCCGACGGCCACCTGCTGGCCTACTCCTACGACCCCGACGGGCCCGCCGAGGGCAGCCTGCCGGAGACCATCGCGGTGCGGAACCTCGACACCGGCCGCGAGCGCCTCTACACGGGTCCGGCCCCCGAGGGGATCGACCAGAAGCTCGCCGCCCCCCTCGTCAACGACCTCGCCATCTCACCCGACTCCACCCGGCTGGCCTTCGACTACATCGGCGGCGGTGAGGTGTTCCTCCTCGACCTCGCTCAGGACCACAGGCTGGCCGACGCCGAACCGCTGGACGCCGCGGTCGGGGCCCACTCCGCCGCCTGGATGGACGACTCCACCCTGGCCTTCATCGACACCGACGGCGTGTTCAGGATGGCGGCGTTCGGGGCCGACGGCGGTGTGGGCCACTACGTCCTTCCCGGCTACGTCGAGGCCATCGACGCCGACGACTCCGGGCGCCTGATGGTCAAGCTCACCCCCAATGAGTCCGACCCCGAGGGGCGCTCCCTCTACCTGATGCTGGTCAACCACGACGGGGGCGAGTTTCTCCGGGCCGACCAGACCGTGGTCTGGTAGCGGCCGTCCTCGAGCAGGACAATGGGGCCGTGAGGCGTTTCCGCCGGCTCGGCCCGGTCCCGTTCCTGGTGCTGTTCCTGGCCTGCGCGGAGGCACCCTGCCGGGTGTGCTTCGCGGTGTCCGGGGTCGTCGACCGGGCCGGCGGCGAACCGATCTCCTGCGCCGCCTGAGGGCCCTGCCCGGTACGCGCTCGTGGCCGGCGTAGCCGTTAGCGACGCGTTAAACCCCGGTGAAACGGGGAGGAGTTCGAATCCGGAAGCCCGAACCAGCATGTTCGCGGCGGTTGTTCCGGCCCCTTCGGCGACCGCTGCTCCTTCCCATGAGCCTCGGGCCCGCCTTCGAATCCGTGCTGTGCGCCGCTCAGTCCGGCGCCGAGTGGGCCGTCGACGTCCTCTTCCGGGAGTACCAGCCCGCCCTCCTCCGCTACCTGCGGGCGTGCGAGCCCGGCATGGCCGAGGATCTGGCCGGGGAGGTGTGGCTGGCGCTGGCCCCCAAGCTGGCCGGGTTCACCGGCGATGAGGCGGGCTTCCGGGGCTGGTTGTTCACCGTCGCCCGCCGCCGGCTGATGGGCTACCGCCGGCAGGCCGTCCGCCGACGGACCGCACCCGTCCCCGACGAGCATTTCTCCACCCTGGCCTCGGGCGACGACCCGGCCGCCGAGGGCATGGCCGTGCTGGCCACCCAGGAGGCCATCAACCGTCTGGTCGCCAACCTTTCCGAAGACCAGGCCGAGGTGGTGCTGCTTCGGGTGGTGGCCGGCCTGTCGGTGGCCGAGGTAGCCGAGATCACAGGCCGGAAGGTGGGTGCCGTGCGGGTGATGCAGCACCGGGCTCTGCGCAAGCTGGCCGGAAGTTTCTCGGAGGAATCGGTAACGCGTTGACCGACCGGCGCGATCTGGACGGTGTGAGGCAACCGCTCCCCCTCGACGACTGGACCGCCGACCGGCTGCTGGCCGGGATGGTCGACCCCGACGACGCTCCCCCCGGCTACGCCGGGCTGGCCCGGGCCCTGAGTGCGGCCCACGGTCCGGCGGAGGCCGCCGACCTGGCCGGCCGGGAACGCATCGTGGCCGCGGTGGCCGCCGCCATAGCGGACGCCTCTCCCCCCACCACCGTTTCGACGTCCCCCCGGAGGAGACTGATGATTTCCCGCCTGCTCGGCCCCAAGGTGGCTGCCGCCACCATCGCTTCCGTCCTGCTGGCCACCACGGCCGCCGCCTCGACCGGCTCGCTCCCCGACCCGGTTCAGGGCATGGTGTCCGGCGCCGCCGGCGCCGTCGGCCTCGACATGCCCGACGGCGACACCGATGCCCCTGAGGTCCTGCCCGTGGTCGACCCCGACGACGACCAGGGCGACAACGACGACGCCGACGAGGTCGGCGACGACGGCGACGACCCGGGCGACGACGACGGCGCCGAGGCCGGCGATGACAGCCACGGCAAGGGCCACAACGACGACGACGGTGACGAGGCCGACGACGACGCCGACGACAGCGACGACGCCGACGAGGCCGGCGACGCCGACGACGCCGACGAGGCTGACGACGACAGCGACGACGCCGACGACAACGACGACCAGGGCGAGGACGACCACGTCGGACCGCAGGGGATCGGCAAGGGTGACCCCTCCTCGGACAACGGCGATGAGGCTCACGAGCGCCGGGACGGCCGCCTCGGCCTGATCCTTCAGCAGCACATGGCGCGGGACGCCGAGAAGGCGGCTGAGCACGCCGACGACGAGGGCGACGACGACGCCGACGACGAGGGCGACGACGACGCCGACGACGACGACGACGCCGACGACGACGACGACGCCGACGACGAGGGCGACGACGACGCCGACGACGACGCCGACGACGCCGACGACGACGAGGCTGACGACGAGGCTGACGACGACGGCGCTGACGACGACGA
>JBOGFE010000199.1:0-5494 GCA_050741935.1 Acidimicrobiia bacterium
GGGTGGACAGGCGCGACTTGCCTCCCGAGAAGCCCCGGATGGGAATGACGACACCGGCCAATGACTTCACGAAGCGGCGCTGCTTCCACCTGGGCGGCTGGGGTTGGGGTCCCCAGCCGGAGAGCGATGAGCCGCCAAGCCGATGGGGTTGGGGTCCCCGCCGGCCAGCGATGAGCCGCCAGGCGAAGAGCCATGAGCAGAGCGAAGAGCCATGGTCATCGCAGGATCTCGAAGGTCTTGGTGACGGGCTCGATCTGGAGGAAGGGCAGGATGCGCACCATCGACTCCGCCACCGTGCGGGACTCGAGGGCGGTGTTCAGCTCGTCGAGCGTCGCCCAGTGCGACAGGACGGCGCCGTCCACCAGCCCGCCGGCGTTCTTCTCGGTGGAGACGACCAGCTCCAGCCAGGTGCAGCCGGCCATGGCCTCGAAGGCCGGCTTGATGTCCTCGGTGAAGATCCGCCTCACCTCTTCGAGATCGGAGGGATCCACGGCGGTGGAGAAGAGCCTCAGGAACACGGACGTCCCTTTCTCTCACGCATGCCAGGCGGACTTGGCGAACATGCCGGCCAGCTCCGGGTTGGAGTACAGGCGCATGGTGCGGCGGTCGAGCTCGGCCGCCGGGCGCTCGCCGGTACCGGGATAGCGCAGCGTCACCACCACGCGGTCCTCGGTCACCTCGATGACGTTGTAGGAGGGGCGGACGTAGCCGCGCAGCCGGTGGGAGGAGACGGTGCCCGAGTTGACCACCAGCACCTGGTTGAGGAGCCAGACGAAGGGGACATGCTTGTGGCCCGAGAGCACCACATCCACTCCGGCCTCGGCCAGGAGGGCGAGCACGTCCCCCGAATCCCACACCGTGTTCCGCTCCCGGCCGGTGCCCGGAACGGGCACCAGGTGATGGTGGAGGGCGAAGACCCGGAAGTCGGAGGGTTGGGCGAACTGCTGGCGGATCCAGGAGTAGCGCTCCCGACCGATCTCACCCTCGGCCAGGTCCGGCTTGGTCGAGTCCATGGCCACTACCGTGATCGACCTCGGACCGGCCCCGTCGAGCCGGCCCGAGAGCCGCAGCACGCGATCACCCTTGCCGGGCACATCCCCCGGACCGAAGCTGTCGACGAAGTGGAGGTAGCCCACGTTCTTGGCGTCGTGGTTCCCGGGGATGACGATGGTGGTGATCTGGGCATCGAGGAGCGGGGCGAGATGCGTCTGGGCGTCGCGGAACTCGTGGGCGTAGCCGTCGGTGGTGAGGTCGCCACCCACCACCACCAGATCGGGGGCCAGCGCCCGGATCTCCTCCACCGCGTGACGGAGCAGTTGCACATCGAAGAACGGAGAACCGCAGTGGATGTCGGAGAGTTGGGCGATGAGGAAGCAGTTCCGGGGCATGATCAGCCCTATCCTAGGTGACCCGTGGAATCGCTCTACGGGCTGGTCGAGTTGGTGCTCAGGCGGCCGATGTCCCGTGCGCTGCGCTGGACCATCGAAGGGACCGAGCACATTCCGGCCACCGGGCCGGCCCTGCTGGCCTCGAACCACATCTCCTATCTCGACCCGCTCTGCCTGCCCTACGCCACGGGCCTGATCGGGCGCAAGGTCCGCATCCTGGCCAAGTCGGAGCTCTTCGAACACCGGGTCTCGGCCTGGGCGATGCGCTCGCTCGGCCACATCCCCGTCGAGCGGGGGACGGCCGACGCTTCGGGCGCGCTGCCGGCGGCGGAGGCCGTCCTGGCCCGCGGCGAGTTGGTCGGGGTCTTCCCCGAGGGCACCATCTCCCTTGACCTCGATCCCATGGCCGGCAAGACGGGTATCGCCCGCCTGGCGCGGGCCGCCGGCGTCCCCGTCGTGCCCGTCGGGCTGTGGGGCGGGCACCGCATCATCACCGCCAAGCGGCCCCGGTCCTGGCGCTTCGGGGTGGCCATCACCGTGGTGTTCGGCCAGCCCTTCGTGATCGGACCGTCCGAGAACCACCGGCTGGCCACGGACCGGATCATGGAGGCGATCTGCGTCCAGGTGGCCCGGGCCCGGGCCATCTATCCCCAGGTGCCGAAGCCGGGAGCCCCGGACTGGTGGGTGCGACCTCCCGAGGCCGCCCGCCTGCGCAGCTGCCGGGGCCGGGTGGCCCAGGAGCTGTTGGACCAGGAGCGCACGCAGCCGTGAGAGTGGCGGTGGTGGGGGCGGGATCCTGGGGCACCACCGTGGCCGCCCTCGCCACCCAGAACGCCTCCTCGGTGGTGCTCTGGGCCCGGCGTCCGGAACTGGCGCAGGCGATCGACGCCGGCCACGAGAATCCCGACTACCTGCCCGGCCGGATCCTCCCGGCCACGCTCCGGGCCACCTCGGACCTGGCCGAGGCGCTGGCCGGGGCGGAGGCGGTGGTGCTGGCGGTGCCGTCGCACGGCCTCCGGGGAGTGCTGGCCAGGGCCCACCACTCGGTGCCGGCGGGCGTTCCCGTCGTCAGCCTGGCCAAGGGCCTGGAGGCCGGGTCGCTCAAGCGCATGACCGAGGTGGTGACAGAGGTCCTCGACCGGCACCCGCCGGAACGGGTCGGCGTGCTGACCGGTCCCAACCTGGCCGTCGAGGTGGTGGCGGGCATGCCCACCGCCTCGGTGGTGGCCATGGTCGACGACGAGGCGGCGGAGTGCCTCCAGCGGCTGTTCATGACCTCGGCCTTCCGGGTCTACACCAATCCCGACGTGGTGGGTTGCGAGATCGCCGGCGTGCTCAAGAACGTCGTCGCCATCGCCGCCGGCGTCGCCCAGGGTCTGGGCGTGGGTGACAACGCCCGGGCCGCGCTCATCACCCGGGGCCTGGCCGAGCTGACGCGGCTGGGGCTGGCGCTGGGCGGCAACCCCTTGTCGTTCCTCGGCCTGGCCGGGATCGGCGACCTGGTGGTGACGTGCACCTCGGAGAAGAGCCGCAACCGCCACGTGGGCGTCGAGCTGGGCCGGGGCCGCTCCCTTCCCGAGATCCTGGGCGAGATGCACATGGTGGCCGAAGGGGTGCGGAGCACGGCTTCGGTGCTGGCCCTGGCCGAGCGCTCCGGGGTGGAGATGCCCATCGCCGCCCAGGTCCAGGCCGTGCTGGCGGGGGAGCGGCGGCCGTCCGAGGCCCTGGCCGCCCTCATGGGCCGGGTGGCCAAGTCCGAGCTCGAGGGCATCCATATCGTCCCCTGACCGCCTGGGGCATCATTGAACTGTGCTCATGGCTCTTCGCCTTGCGGCTCATCGCAGCGTCGGCGGGGACCCCAACCCCGCCTCCCGGCGCCACTGCCGCGGCGCCCTCAGACGCGTCCTACCGTTTCTGGTGACTGTCCTGGCCCTCATCGTCGCTCCCGGCACCTCGGTGGGGGAGAGCGCCATCCACGGCGAGAACCGGCCGACCGCCCTCGAGGGCGAGACCAACGGCCAGGTCCGCCCCGAAGCGCTGGTGTTCCTGGAGGGTGACTGCCGGTCCGCCCGCGCCGCCGGGCCCAGCCTGGCCCTGATGCTGGCCACCGCCCGGGCCGACGGTGTGGCCCTAGTGCCCGACGACTGCTACCGGCCCCGCAACGCCCAGGCCTCCGCCTACTCCCGCAACTGTGCGGCCGGTAACTGTGCCTGTGCCGCCCCCGCCGGCGGGTCCATGCACGGCTGGGGCAAGGCGGTCGACTTCGACGACCGGGGCGGGACCGTGCGCTTCACGTCCTCGGGCTACCACTGGATGAAGGCCCACGCCGCCCGCTTCGGATGGAACCATCCCCGGTGGGCCGAACCCGGAGGCAGCGAATGCCCCGAGGCGTGGCACTGGGAGTGGGTCGGCGACGGCGGGCGCATGGGGCTGGACCCGATCCGGGCCGACGTCGTGGGGATCCTGGGGGGGCGCCGGCCAGGGCTCCCCGTCTCGGGCGACCAGCAGGGGTACTGGGTGCTCGGCGGGCTGGGCCAGGTCGTGGCCCGGGGGGACGCCGACGATCACGGCTCGGCCGAGGACGTCCCGCTGCGCCAGCTGGTCAAGGGCGGCGCCGCCACTCCGGTGGGCGGTGGCTACTGGCTCGTCTCCGCCGACGGGGGCGTCTTCAGCTTCGGCGACGCCGGCTTCTTCGGTTCGCTGGGGTCGGTGAAGCTCAACCGTCCGGTGGCCACCATGGCCGGCACCGGCACGGCCCGCGGCTACTGGCTGGTGGCCACCGACGGCGGTGTGTTCACCTTCGGCGACGCCGGCTTCCACGGCTCCCTGGGCGATGTCCGGCTCAACCGCCCCATCCTGGGGATGGCCGCCACCCCGACCGGCGCCGGCTACTGGCTGGTGGCCGACGACGGTGGCCTGTTCACCTTCGGCGACGCCCGCTTCTTCGGCTCGCTCGGGTCGCAGCCGCTACCGGAGCCGGTGGTGGGGATGGCCGTCACCGCCACCGGCGCGGGCTACTGGTTGGTGAGCGCCGACGGCAGGGTCTTCCCCTTCGGCGACGCCGCCGCTTACGGCGGCCTGACGGCGGCTCCCGCCCTTCCGGTGGTGGGGATGGCGGCCACCCCGACCGGCGCCGGCTACTGGCTGGCCGGAGCGGACGGCGGGGTCTTCGCCTTCGGCGACGCCCGCTTCGCCGGCACGGGTTAGCCGGGTCCGTGCTCGTCGCCGAGATCGAGGCGGCGCAGACCTACGACCTGCGCCGGCGGGTGCTCCGCGGCGGTCGCGCCGAGCACCTGGCCTTTCCCGAGGATGACCGCCCCGGCGCCTTCCACCTCGGCGCCCGGCTCGTGGCGGGCGGGCCGATCGTGGCCGTGGCCAGCTTGAGCCCCGAGCCCACGCCGCACCGGCCGGAGCGCCCGGCGGCGCGACTGCGGGGAATGGTCACGGAGCCCGACCTCCAGGGACAGGGGCTGGGCCGTGTCCTGCTGGCCGAAGCCACGGCGCGTCTGCGGGTGGACGGGGTCGAGGTGCTGTGGGCCAACGCCCGGGACAACGCCCTCGGCTTCTACGACCGCCTCGGCTTCGAGACCCTGGGCGAGGGCTTCCTGGCCGGTCCCGCCGGCGACATCCCCCACCACATCGTGGTGTTCGATCTCTAGCCCAGCCGGACCACGACCTTGCCCACCGTCTTGCGGGAGGCGAGGTCGGCGATGCCGCCGGGCGCCTGCTCGAAGGGCACGACGGCGTGGATGAGCGGATCGACCGCGCCCTTCTCCCACAGGCGGATCACGTCGGTGTGAATCTCGGGGAAGAGCGACGGGTCGTGCCCGGCGTAAGCGCCCCAGGCCAGGCCGACCACGGAGATGTTCTTGAGCAGGGCCAGGTTGGCGGGCAGGGAGGGAATCCGGCCGCTGGTGAAGCCGACCACCACCAGGCGTCCCTCCCAGGCCAGGCACCGCACCGACCGGTCGAAGACGTCGCCGCCCACGGGATCGATGATCACGTCGACGCCCCGGCCGTCCGTCGCCTCCCGGACGGGGCCGACGAAGTCGCCGGCGGTGTAGTCGATGGCCACCTCGGCCCCGAGGTCGCGGCAGGCCCTGACC
>JBOGFE010000200.1:0-11310 GCA_050741935.1 Acidimicrobiia bacterium
CAGGTAGGCGCCGGCGCTGCCGGCGAAGGCCAGGGCGAGGGCGGCGGCGGCCAGCGCGCCCCCCAGCGGCGGGCCGACGAACTGGTTGGCCACCAGCTCCACGGCGTAGAGCCGGCCGTTGGCGTGGGACAGCCGGTCGGGCGGGACGACGGCAGGCATGACCGACTGGGCGGCGGTGTCGAAGAACGTCTCCCCGACGCCCAGGATCACGGCGGCGGCGTAGATCAGCGGCAGGCCGGCCACGTCGCCGGCCACGGCCCCGGCCAGGGCGCCGATGACCAGGGCCCGCACCAGGTTGACCCGCACCATGGTCCGGCGCCGGTCGAGGCGGTCGGCCAGCGCCCCGGCGGGCAGGGCCATCACCAGCCAGGGGAGACGCTGGGCCATGGCCACCCCCGCCACCAGCGCCGGCGAGGTGGTGAGCTGCACGGTCAGCAGGGGCAGGGCCACCAGGAAGACCCCGTCGGCGAGATTGGAGCAGGCGGACGCCACCAGCAGCCGGCGATAGGACGGGCCGAGGCGGGCGCCGGCCGCCGCCGCGGCGATCGCCTCGCCGGTCGTGCCGGCCGTGGACCCGGAACGTCGCTGGGTAAGACGGCTCTTTCTCTTCACCGGCCCAAAGAGGAGAGTGGTCGGCAACGAGGGGGGGCGCTATGAAGCGACTCATCACAGTGGTGGCGGTCGTCGTACTCGGATCCGGGGCGATGGCTCTGGCGACGCCAGGGCATGGTGACGTGCATCGGGCCGATCTGGGCCGCGGCAGCCACGCAGAGGGCGGAACGATCACATTCGACGGGGGGACCGAGACCGTGGTGTTCACGGTGGTCATGCCGCCGGACTCCACTTCGGGCTGGCATCGTCATCCCGGTGCGGTCGTCGTCCTGGTCAAGTCCGGGACCTTGACGACCTACGGGCTTGACCAGCCGCCGTGCACCGGGGTGGATCTGCCGACGGGCGCGGCCTACTTCGAGGACGACGCGGCCAACGCCAAGTGGCCGCACTTCGTGCGGAACAAGTCCGCCGAGACGGTCGAACTCGTGGTGACGGCTTTCAACGTCCCGGCCGGTGCTCCGGCCCGCAGCGACGAACCTGCTCCCGCCGAGTGCGACGATCCCGTGTGACCTGACCCGGGTGGGCGGCGTCACGTCTGAGCACCGCCGTCCACGGCCACGATCTGATGCTCGACCAGGCAGCCGTCGTCGATGCGGAGGCGGCCGTAGGTGTGGACGGGCTGGCCCCGGCGATCGGTGGGCGAGCCGGGGTTGAACAGCCGCTGGCCGTCGAGGCCGAGGGCGTCGACGGGGATGTGGCTGTGACCGAAGACGACCACGTCGGCGGTGGGGAAGCGCCGGCGCAGCCGCCGTTCCCGGCCGGCGGTGGGACCGGAGTCGTGGACCATTCCGATGCGCAGCCCCTCCACGGTGAGGAGTCGCTCCTCGGGGACGGACCCGAGCAGCGCCGTGTCGTTGTTGCCGAGCACGGCCAGGGTGGGGGCGAAGCCGGCCAGCTCGTCGAGCAGCTCCCGGCAGACCACGTCGCCGGCGTGGAGGACGAGGCCAGCCCCGTCCAGGGCGGCGTACACGGCGTCGGGCAGGCGCCGGCGCCCGCCGGGACGGATGTGGGTGTCGGCCAGGACGACGACCTCGGTCACGGCTCTAGCGGTAGGGCCCGGGCCGGCACGCCCCGTCCGCGGTCAAACGATCGTTTCCGGGGACGTCAACTCGGTGTCGAGGTGACGGTGACGGGGTGGGCGACGACGGCGCCGTAGTTGTAGCCCTGCTGGTTGAAGGGCACGGCGTCGGGCTGGGCGTTGCCCTGGGGGTCGATGGCCCGGGCCCTGATCCGGTACTCGCCCGGGGCCGGCTCCCAGTCGAAGGACCACTGCACCCAGGCCGTCGGTTCGCTGGGTTCGGAGAGGCGGGCCGGTGCCCATGTGCGCCCGTCATCGACGCTGTACTCGACCCGGGCGACCCCTCGAGGGCCCCACGAGCGGCCGCCGATGGTGTGGGGGGTGGGGGTGAGCCGGGCGGGCCAGGCGAGCTCGAGTGCGCTCTTCATGACCTGGACATCCACGATCGGGCCCAGGCTCGGTGGTGCGGGCCGGTAGTCCGGGCCGACCATGACGTAGTACTGGGTGTTCCAGGGGGTGTAGACGGCTTCTTCCGCCACCTCGATTCTCCCCACCCACTTGATGGAGTGGTTGCCGATCCAGCCCGGGGTGAGCACCCGCACGGGGAATCCGTGATCGGCGGGAAGGGGCTCGCCGTTCATGGCGTAGACCAGGAGCGTGTCGTCCTCCATGGCCTTGGCCATGGACATCGGCCGTCGCATCTGGGACTCGTCCAGTCCGTGGGGCACGACGTCCCGGGCGCTGGGCTTGACTCCGGCCCGCTCCAGCACCTCTCCGAGCTGGACACCCGTCCACTCCGCCACCCCCACCGCACCGAGCCGCCACTGCGGGAGCTCGACCTTCCCCCCGTCCTCGTCGTCGGCGTAGGTGTCCTGGCCGAAGATCTCCCGGTAGAAGACCCGGCCGTTGCCGGCGCACTCGATGCCACGGACGACGGATCTGACCGCCGGCAGAGCCAGGAGCTGGTCGTAGGTGAGCTCGAACGGCCTCGTCACACCCGGGCCGTCGACGGTGAGCTTCCAGTTCTCGGCCGCGATCCGGGGGGTCTCGGACGACTGGCGGACGAAGAAGAGGTCGTTCGGAACCAGATAGCCGCGGCCGGCCATGTTCTCCCAGAGCATCTCGGCGTTGAAGCCGAACTCGGTGCTGTAGATGAACTCCGAGGGGGGAGTGGGCTTGACCAGGGCGGCTTCGCCCTTTGCGGCCCGCCACACCTGCTCGTCAGCCCGCGCCCCGTGGTAGGCCACCATGTCGAGCTCTTCGTTCCTCATGAGCGCATCCCACCCCCTTCCTTGACTTCGGCCTCGGTCACACGTCGAGAAGTATCGCCCGGGCCGGGGCCCCGTCACACCCGGCCAGGAGCAGCGGCAGGCACACCAGCTGGTAGGGGCCGGGGGCGACAGCGGAGAGGTCGAGGCCCTCCAGGATGATCACCCCGGCGGAGAGCAGGGTGACGTGGGTGGGATGGCCGGGGGCGTCGGGCACCTCCACGGAGAGGAAGTCGGCCCCCACCAGACGCACGCCCCGCTCCACCATCCACGCCGCTCCCGCCGGCGAGAGGGCCACGTAGTCGTCGGGGAAGGTGTCCAGGCGCTCGGGCCAGCGGCGCGAGTTGTCGGTCTTCATGAGGAGGCGGTCGGTCCCCGCCGGGAGGTCGAGAGCCTCGAGGTCGGCGGACCCGACGGGCCCGGGCCGTCCGGTCAGGTCGACCACCCGGGCCGGGCCCACCAGGGCGTCGAGGGGCAGCTCGTCGACGGTGGCGCCGCCGGCCAGGAAGTGGGACGGCGGGTCGACGTGGGTGCCGGTGTGGGAGCCGAGCCGCACCTCGGACACGTCGGCCGGGTCGCCGTCGGCCAAGCGGAACCAGGGGTTGACACAGACCGGCGGGTCCCCCGGCCAGGAGAGCTGCCCGGTGCGGATCGGGAGGGTGATGTCGATCACGGCGCCCACGGAGTCCAGTTAAATCCATTGTCGGCTCCCGGGGGGCTGGGGTACCGTCGGTGTGACGCCTGGGGAAATCGACCACGAACGTGCTCTCTCGCCGAACCGCCATCACAGCTCACCGGCTCACGACCCACGGTTTCCACCGGGTCAGCGCGAGGAGACGCCGATGCGGCAGGTGAAGGTGTTCTGGGCGACGGCCGCCGCCGTCGTGGTCGCCTCGGTGACCCAGGCCGCCCCCTCCCAGGCGGTCTCGGGGCCCCGCTCGGGTTTCATCGTCGAGCTGGCCGTCCCGCCGCTGGCCGCCTACGGGGAGGGCACCTCGACCCTCACCACCCTGCCCGACGCCGCCCGCAGCTACCAGGAGTTCATCGCCGGCCGCCAGGGCCAGGTCCTGCGCCGGGCCTCCGCCACCTCGGCTCCCGTCACCTACGGCTACCGGATCTCCTTCCCCGGCTTCTCCGCCCGCCTCACCGAGGCCGAGGCCGCCCGCCTGGCCGCCGACCCGGCCGTGCGCTCCGTGACCCCCGACCGGGTCTCCCACCCCAGTGCCGCCGAACCCGACCAGGCCGGGGGCGACACCGAGCCCGACCCGACCCTGGGCCGCGACGGGGCCGCCTTCCTGGGCTTGCCCCAGGGGCTGTGGAAGGACCTCGGCGGGCCCGAGGCGGCGGGCGCCGGCATCATCGTCGGCGTCCTCGACACCGGCATCCACCCCGAGCACCCCAGCTTCGCCGACGAGCCCCGCGACGCCGACGGGCGCCGGCTCTACCGGGGACCGGCCTACGAGTCGCCGCCCGTGTGGCGGGGGCAGTGCCAGGCCGGCGAGGAGTTCGTCGTCACCGCCTGCAACAACAAGCTGATCGGGGCCCGGTACTTCATCGAGGGCTTCGGGCCGGAGAACCTCCATCCCGACGAGTTCCTCTCCCCCCGGGACGCCGACGGGCACGGCAGCCATACCGCCGCCACCGCCGCCGGAAACTACGGCGTCGACCCGGTCATCGCCGGCAACGACCTGGGCCTCCCGTACATCTCGGGGATCGCCCCCCGGGCCTACGTGGCCGCCTACAAGGTGTGCTGGAACCGCAAGGAGGCGCCCGAGCCGACCCCGGGGGTGCCCGACCAGGGCAGCTGCAACGACTCCGACACCGTGGCTGCCATCGACGCCGCCGTGGCCGACGGGGTCGACGTCATCAACTACTCGGTGGGCACCCCGACCGCCACCGTCATCGGGCCGGTGGAGCGGGCCTTCCTCTTCGCCACCGACGCCGGCGTGTTCGTGGCCAACTCGACGGGCAACAGCGGGCCCGAGCCGTCCACCGTGGGAGCTCCGGCGGCCGTCCCCTGGGTCACCTCGGTGGCCGCCTCCAGCCTGGCCCGCGATTTCAAGTCGACGGTCGAGGTCTCGCCGGGGGAGGGCGGCGGCGAGCCGGTCTCCACCACCGGCGCCACCCTGTCCGGAGGTGTGGGCCCGGCGCCGCTGGTCGACTCGGTGAAGGTGCCCCTGGCCGGAGTGGCCGCCGACCAGGCCGAGCTGTGCATGCCCAACTCGCTCGACCCGGCGACCGTGAAGGACAGCATCGTGTTGTGCAAGCGGGGCACCAACCCCCGGGTGGAGAAGGGCAAGGTGGTGGCCGACGCCGGCGGCGTGGGGATGATCCTCTACAACTCCGACGCCACCCAGGAGCTGGTGGCCGACGTCCACCATCTGCCCGCCGTCCAGGTCACCTTCGCCGACGGGGAAGCCATCAAGGGGCTCCTCGACGCCGGGCCGGGCGTGACGGCCGAGATCGGCGGGGCCGAGCCGGTGCCGGCGAAGAGCGACGTCCTGGCCGCCTTCTCGTCCCGGGGCCCCCAGACGGCGGTGCCCGACATCCCCAAGCCCGACGTGGCCGCCCCCGGCGTCAACATCCTGGCCGCCACCACCCCCACGCCGGTCGGGGCCGGGGTCCGAAAGGGTGACCTGTTCCAGATCCTGAGCGGCACGTCGATGGCGTCGCCGCACGTGGCCGGGGCCGCTGCGCTGGTCCTCCAGCGCGACCCGGGCCGGAGCCCCGCGGCGGTCAAGTCCGCCCTCATGACCACCGCCGACCCGGCCGTCCTCCGGGAGGACGGCACGACGCCGGCCGACGTCTTCGACACCGGCTCGGGGCGCATCGACCCCAACCGGGCGGTGGAGCCCGGACTGGTGCTCGAGGCCGGCCTGTCCGACTACGCCCGCTTCCTGGAAGGCCAGGATCCCGACGTGGTCGAGGGCGACCTCCCGCCCATCGCCCCCTCCGACCTCAACCTGCCCGCCCTGTCCTACGGGTCGTTCGCCGGCCGGTCCGCCACCACCCGGACCTTCACCAGCGTCGATGACACCCCCGCGACCTGGAACGTCGCCGTCACCGGCCTGTCCGGCCTGGACGTGGCGGTGAGCCCGACCGCCTTCGAGGTGGCCCCGGGCCAGAGCCAGGCCGTCGGGCTCAACCTGACCCTGGCCGGCGCCCCCCTGGACGCCTACACCTTCGGCGCCCTCGTGCTCACCAACCCGGCCGACGGCCGGACCGTGCGCCTGCCGGTGTCCGTGCGCCCGGTGCGCATCGCCGCCCCGGTCACGGCCGCCGTCCCCACCGACGCCGCTTCCGGCCGCGCCCCGGTCCGGGCCCGGGCCGGCTTCGAGGGCGAGATGTCGGCGCTGGGCTGGGGGGTGGCCCTGCCCCGCCTCCTGCCGGGCGAGACGGTGGCCACCGCCGCCGGCGCCCCCAACGTCACCCCCTCGCCCGGGGTGGACGTCTTCGACGTGACCGTCCCCGCCGGCGCCCAGGTCCTGGCCGCCGAGGTGGCCAACGCCGACGGCGGGGCCAAGGACACCGACCTCGACCTGTTCCTCTTCCACGACGACGAGGGCGACGGGTTCGACGCCGAGGACGAGGTGGCCAATTCGGCCGACGCCGACGCCGAAGAGGCCATCGCCATCCCCCACCCGAAGGCTGGCCCCTACCGCTTCTCGGTGGTGGGCTACAAGACCAAGGACCCCGTCTCCACGTACGACTTCACCTCCTGGGTGGGGGCCGACCCCACGCCCGACGATCCGGGCACCCCCTCGTCGGCGCCGGGGCTCGAGGTCCGGGGTGATCCCCGCCCCGTGGGGCTCGGCGACGACGTCACGCTCGAGCTGGTGTGGTCCGGGTTGGCGGCCGACGGCGTGTACCTGGGGCTGGTCACCTTCCACGACACCGGCGCCCCCGATCCCTCGGCCGTCAAGGCCCTGACGCTGGTGCGCATCACCAAGCGCCCGGCGCCTTCCGGCGGTTAACCCCCGGCCGGTGAGCGCCGGCCGGGCCACGGTAGGCTCGCCGGCAGATGGCGGCTTTCGACGATCTCCTCACCCTCCAGGAACACGACACCGCCGCCGACCGGCTCCGTCACCGCCGGGACACCCTGCCGGAGCGGGCCGCCCTGGCCGAGGCCGAAGGGAAGCGGGCCCAGCTCGACGGCGAGCTGGTCGAGGCCCGGGCCCGCCGCGACGAGGTGGTCCGGGAGGAACGCAAGCTCGACGACGAGGTCCGCACGCTGGAGGATCGGGCCAAGGCGGAAGAGACGAAGATGTACTCGGGGACGATCAGCTCGCCCCGGGAGCTGCAGGCCATGTCGGCCGACGTGGCCCACCTCCGCAAGCGGGCCCGGGAGCTGGAGGACGAGGAGCTCGAGGTCCTCGAACGCCGGGAGGCGCACGACACCGAGGTGGCCGGAATGGAGTCGGTGCTGGCCGGGGTGGTGGCCGAGATCGAGCGGATGGCGTCGACACTGGCCGAGGCCGTGGCCGAGATCGAAGCCGAGCTCGGCGTCGAGCAGGACGCCCGCGCCGCCATCGTGCCCGGCATCCCGGCCAACGTCCTGTCGCTCTACGAGCAGGTGCGGGCGGCCAACCGGGGGATGGGCGCCGCCCGCCTCGTGGGGGGCAACTGCCAGGCCTGCCATCTGGCCCTGCCCGCCACCGAGGTGGACCGGATCCGCCACATGGCGCCCGACGCCATCGCCCGCTGCGAGCACTGCGGCGCCATCCTCGTGCGCTAGTGGTCGGCGCAGGGCACGGAGGCGGGGGGCCACGGTGATCCTCTGGTATGCGGGCCTGTCGCTGGCCGTCGTGTGGAACGTGTTCCGGGACCCGGCCGTCGACCACCGCCTGGTGGTGGCCGGCGCCCTGGTGCCCGACGCCATCGACGTCCTCGCCGGCCATCCCGCCTTCTTCCACGCCCTGGTGGCGCCGGTGACCGCCCTCACCCTGGTCATGCTGACGACCCGGGGCCGGCGGGTGACCCGCCGCCGCCTCCTGGCCCTGCCCATCGGGATGTTCATCCACCTGGTGCTGGACGGGACCTGGACCCGGGGCGAGGTGCTGTGGTGGCCGTTCCTGGGCTCGTCCTTCCCGGACGGGTCCCTGTGGCCGCGGCTCGGCCTGGCGCTGGTCGAGGAGGTGGCCGGCGGGCTGGCGCTGTGGTGGTTCGTGCGCCGGTTCGGCCTCACCGACCCGGCCCGGCGGCGGACGTTCCTGCGGACGGGCCGGCTGGTGGTGGCGACGCCGTGATCGTCTTCGCCCGCCACGGTGAGACCGCCCCCAACCGGGAGGGCCGGATCCTGGGCCGGGCCGCCGACCCGGAGCTGACCGGCGAAGGCCGGGACCAGGCCGAACGCCTGGCCGGCGTCCTGGCCCGGGAGGATCCGGTGGCCGTGGTGACCAGTCCCCTGCTGCGGGCCCGGGAGACGGCCGACGTCATCGCCCGCGCCTGCGGCCTCCCGGTGCAGGTCGACGAACGGCTGGTGGAGATCGACTGGGGCACCTGGGAGGGCCGGCCCATGACCGGGATCGCCCCGGCGGAGCTGACCCGGCTCCGGGCCGACGCCGGCACGGCCCCCGAAGGCGAGAGCCTGGCCGCCCTCGGGGCGCGGGTGGGGGAGTTCTGCACCGAGGTCCTCGACGGCGACGGGCTGGTGGTGGCCGTCACCCATGTCTCCCCCATCAAGGCGGCGGTGGCCTGGGCGCTGGGGATCCCCGACGAGTCCGCCTTCCGGATGTTCGTCGCCCTGGCCTCGGTGACCCGGGTCGACCGCCGGTCCCGGGGGCCGATCCTGCTCAGCTTCAACGAGACCGCCCACCTCCAGGACTAGAGGAGCGCCCATGTCGATCACGGAGACGGCCGAGTGGCGGGCCCTCGCCGACCACCACGCCGGGATCGGCTACCGGCACCTGCGCCACATCTTCGCCGCCGACCCCGGGCGGGGGGAGACGATGGTGGCCTCGGCCGGCGACCTGTACCTCGACTACTCCAAGAACCACCTCACCACCGAGACCCTCGGCCTGCTGGTGGCGCTGGCCGAGCGGGCCGGCCTCCCCGGTCGCATCGGGGCCATGTTCGCCGGGGAGCACATCAACACGACCGAGGACCGGGCCGTCCTCCACGTGGCCCTGCGGGCCCCGGCGGGCACGTCGATGACCGTCGACGGCCACGACGTGGTGCCCGAGGTCCACGCCGTCCTCGACCGCATGGGTGCCTTCTGCCGCCGGGTGCGCTCCGGCGAGTGGCGGGGCTTCACCGGCGAGCCCATCACCGCGGTGGTGAACCTCGGCATCGGCGGCTCCGACCTGGGCCCGGCCATGTGCACCGAGGCCCTGCGGCCGTACGGGCAGCGCGCCCTGGACGTGCGCTTCGTCTCCAACGTCGACGGGGCCGACCTGGCCGAGACCCTGCGTGACCTTGATCCGACCCGCACCCTGTTCATCGTCTGCTCCAAGACCTTCACCACCCTCGAGACGATGACCAACGCCCGCAGCGCCCGCGACTGGCTCCTCGGGCACCTCGGGGACCAGGCGGCCGTCTTCTCCCACTTCGCGGCCGTGTCCACCAACCGGGTCAAGGTGATCGAGTTCGGCATCAACCCGGCCAACATGTTCGGGTTCTGGGACTGGGTGGGGGGCCGCTACTCGGTCGACTCGGCCGTGGGCCTGGCCCTCATGCTGGCCATCGGTCCCGAGCACTTCGCCGAGTTCCTGGCCGGTTTCCGGACCGTCGACGAGCATTTCCGCACCGCCCCCCTGGCCGGGAACGTGCCCGTCCTCCTGGGGCTCATCGGCTGCTGGTACGGGAACTTCTTCGGGGCCGGGTCCCACGCCGTGCTGCCCTACGCCCAGGACCTGCGCCGCTTCCCCGCCTACCTCCAGCAGCTCGACATGGAGTCCAACGGCAAGTCCGTGGACCGGGAGGGCCGGCCGGTGGCCACCGACACCGGCCCGGTGGTGTGGGGGGAGCCCGGCACCGACGGCCAGCACGCCTTCTTCCAGCTCCTCCACCAGGGCACCCGGCTGGTGCCGGCGGACTTCATCGGCTTCGCCCGGCCGGCGCCGGGTCGGGAGGTCCCCGGGGCCCGGGGTGTCCCCGATCTGAAGGCGCACCAGGACCTGCTCATGGCCAACTTCTTCGCTCAGACCGAAGCCCTGGCCTTCGGCAAGACGTCCGAGGAGGTGGCGGCCGAGGGGGTGCCGCCCGAGTTGGTGCCCCACCGGACGTTCCCCGGCAACCGGCCCACCAACACGATCCTGGCCCCCGTGCTGTCGCCGTCGGTGCTGGGCCAGCTGATCGCCTGCTACGAGCACAAGGTCTTCACCCAGGGCGTCATCTGGGGGATCAACTCCTTCGACCAGTGGGGCGTCGAGCTGGGCAAGATCCTGGCCGGGCGGATCGCGGCCGAACTGGCCGACGGGGAGGACGGCGCGCTCGCCCGCGACAGCTCCACGGCCGGGCTGGTCCGCCGCTACCGCCAGGCCCGGTCCGGCTGACCCGCGGCACCGGACATAACGGAGATTTGACGTAGACCTCACGCGTGGTTGTGGCGGCGACCGTCACTCTCAGTGACACCACTCACCACCACGGAAGGACCCCCACGACCATGAACCGACCCGCCCCTGGCCGCATCGCGCTCTCCGGCGCCCTGCTGGCTCTCGGCCTGCTCGTCGCCGCTCCGGTGGCCGGCGCCAAGCCTGCTCAGAGCGATGAGCCGTTCAAGTTCACCTGCACCGAAGAGCTGGAGTCGAGCACCGCGGCGACCGCCTCGGCCGACCAGGAACTCGACGACCACCCCTCGGGCAAGGACCGCACGGAAGAGCGCGGCGGGTCGGGAACCCAGGGGCGCTCCGACAGCGACCCGGACGGTATGGACAATGACGGGGCCGACAAGCCCGAATGCCAGGGCGGGTACGACGACGACCGGGACGGCAACAACGGCTGCGGCAACGACGACGACTTCGAGGACGACAACAACGGCAACTGCGGCGGGAAGCGCAAGGTCGAGGAAGCCGACGACGGCCCCGTAGCCGCCTTCGGTGTCCCGGAGGAGCCCGCCGAGGAGCCGGCCGACGAGCCGGCCCCGGCGCCGGTGGTGAAGGCGACGGTCCCCGAGGTTGAAACCCCGGACGTCGTCGAGGACCCGGCCCCAGTCGAGGAGGAAGAGGGCCCGATCGTGTGGTCCGATGAGGACGACGCGAACGACCCCGACCCGGACTACGAGTACCCGAGCGACACCTCGCCGACGACCGAGGCCCCGGCCGACTCCACCGGGTCCCCCGCCCTGGAGCTGGCTGCCCACCGCGACCTGAGCCGCACCGGCGGCCTGCTCGCTCTCGGCCTCCTGGCCGCCGGCGGCGTGCTCTTCGGGACCGGCCGGCGGGTCCTCGCCCTCGCCCGCCGTCGCTGACGGAC
>JBOGFE010000201.1:0-2858 GCA_050741935.1 Acidimicrobiia bacterium
GACCTCGTGTCCCCCGTGAGCCGTAACCGCCTGGCGCAGCAGGGCGAAGTGCGCCTGGCGGGCGGCCTCGGCGGCGTCCTCGCCCAGCCGGTCGAGGAGCTCGGTCGACCCGACGACGTCGGTGAAGAGGAAGGTGACCACCCCGCTCCCGGCCACCGCCGGCGGGGGGTCGGTTGCAGAGGGAGCAGCGGCGGCCGGCCGCCAGTCCAAGTCCGGGTCCTGGCGCAGGACGGCGCCCTCCAGACGCCGGAGGGGCTCGCTCGGGTCGATGCCGAGCTGCTCGCCCAGGATCTGGCGGAGCTCCTGGTAGGCGCGGAGCGCGTCGGCCTGGCGTCCCGAACGGTAGAGGGCGACCATCCACAGGGCCCAGAATCGCTCCCGTAAGGGGTGCGCTCGCGTCAGGGCGTCGAGCTCAGTGGCGACTTCGATATGGCGTCCGCAGGCCAGATCGGCCTCCACCCGATCCTCGAGGGCCGACAGGCGGGTGTCCTCCAGCCGGGTCGCCTCGGCCCGGGCGAAGGGGGCGCTGGCCACGTCGGCCAGCGCCGGGCCGCGCCACAGATCGAGTGCCTCCCGCAACGTCCGTGCCGCCGCCTCGAGGTCTGCGGCCCGGGCCTCCCGACGGCCCTGGGCCACGAGGGAGTCGAAGCGGCCGGCGTCGATGGCCATCGGGTCCACTTCGAGGAGGTAGCCGGAGGGGCGGGTCACCACGACGTCGCCCGGGTCACCGAGGGCCTGGCGGATCCGGGACACGTACACCCTCAGGTTCTTGAGGGCGCCCTCGGGCGGGTTGCCGCTCCAGAGGTCCTCAGCCAGTCGTTCGCCGGAGACGACCTGGTTGGCGTTGAGGATGAGCAGGGCCAGCAGGGCACGCTCCCGGTTGCCCCGGAAGATCAGGCCTTCGCCGTTGCGCACGACTTCCAGTGGTCCGAGGACGCGGAACTCGAACACGCGTTTCCCCCTCACGCCGCTGGTGGTCAGCCTAACTTTCGGCTTGGTTAGGCATCTGTTGCAGCCGGGAAACCACGACCGCCGATGCTCAGTCCCAAGGACGGCCACCGGAGGGGAAGGATCAGATGGGCGAAGGCAGCGGACGGCTGCGGGACCGCATGCTGCGCGATGCGATCGTCGAGGTCCTGTGCCAGGCCTTCGATCCCGCCGGCGACGGACGGGAGATGTCGCTCGTCGACATGGGCCTCGTCGGGGATGTTGCCGTCGCCGGCGACTGGGCCCGGGTGGAGCTGGTCCTCACCCAGGCCTGGCCCCTGCCCGCCGGCGACCTCGTCGCCGAGGTCCAGCGCCGGTTGCAGTCCTTGCCGGAGGTGGTCAGATCGGAAGTGGAAGTCACCGAACGAGAGGGGGAGAGCAGATGAAGCCTGACTGTCTACTCGAGCATCTGAGCCGAGCCACCATGGGACGTAGGGAGCTTCTGCGCACGACGGCGGGGCTTGGAGCGGTGGGGGCGCTGGCAGCGCTCGGCCTGCGGCCGGCTCCGTCGGCGGGGGCGAGGGAGGCGGCCGGCGCCTTTCCGGCGCCGACCGCTCCCGCCGGCGAGTTCAACGACGACATGTTCGACGTCGCCGCCGTCCGGGCCGGGGCGTGGGACAACACCGCCTTCTACCAGAAGGGGGATGAGCGGGGAACGTTCAACGAGGTCACCCCAGCCAAGACGGCGTCCGCCCTGGGACGCCTGGAGCCGGGCCGTCCGGTCACGACCTACAACCTGGGCGACCTCCTGTTCAACGGGTATCCCGCTTTTGCCGGCTCGCCGCCCCGCATCTACGAGCAGCGTCTCACCGTGCTCGGCTACCAGCCTCGGGACGGGTTCGCCGGCGTCCTGGTCAGCCCCAACGGCGTGGCGTCGAACGTCTTCGCCCTCCACGAAGAGCGCTTCAAGGTGCCGGACGAGCTCCTCCAGGCGAACATGCCCTACACCGGGACTTACCAGATCGGCACCCAGCTCGACAACCTCAACCACGTGGGGGTGGGCGACGTCTTCTACGGCGGCCACCGAGGCCCCGACATCGCCGAGGCGTGGGGCACCAACAGGCTGGGCGCCGAGCACATGGGCCCCATCGTCACCCGGGGCGTGGTGCTCGACATCCTGGGCCTGAAGCAGGAGCAGGGTGACAGCGCCGCCCTCTCCCAGGCGGGCAACGGCAAGCCGCTCCTGGCCGACGGGTACCGCATCACCGTGGAGGACATCGAGGCCGCCCTGCGGCGAGAGCGCATCACCTCGATCGAGGCCGGCGACGTCGTGTTGTTCCGCACCGGTTGGAACCAGCTGGTCGAGCCCAGGGACCCCAACAACGTCGATCACCCCCTGGTCAGTGGCGACCCGTCGCATCCCGCCCACGCCGACCATCGCCGGTATCTCGCCGGAGAACCCGGCATCTACCTGCGCGAGGCCCGCTATCTGGCCGCCCGCCGGCCCGCCCTGATCGGCAGTGACAACTGGGCGCTCGAGCTCCTGCCCGGCGTGAACTCGGCCGTCTTCGGTCCCGTCCACCAGGAGCTCATCGTTCACCACGGCATCCGCATCGGGGAGGGCATCATCACCGACGGCCTGGTGGCCGACGGCGTCTACGAGTTCGTCTATATCGTCACGCCCCAGTACGCCCTGGGCGCCACCGCCGGAAACACGCCTCCGGCCGCCCTGGCCCAGCCCGGCGTGTCCCGGCCCGTCAACGTCGGTGGCACGCTTCCGGTGACGTCTTAGGGGTCGCGCTGTCAACATGGCCCCATGGGCCGCGAAGCGCGCTGCCGCGTCCGCCACTGGGACCGTGTTTCGGAGGGCAAGGCCCTGCTCGAGACCGACGAGATCGTGTTCCGGGGGGAGTTCCGGCTCCGGATTCCCT
>JBOGFE010000202.1:0-3288 GCA_050741935.1 Acidimicrobiia bacterium
ACGATCTGGCGGTCGTAGCGCTTGGGCGGGATGGCCAGCACGCGGCCGATGAGGGCGGCGTGCTCGGGGTGGCGCAGGGCGGCGAACTTGAAGAGCGAGTGGATGGCAGACAGACGGGCGTTGCGAGTCCGCACGCTGTTGCGACGTTCCCGTTCGAGATGGTCGAGGAACCGGCCGATGAGCGGAGCATCGAGATCGCCGAACGACAGGGCGGACGGAACTCGGCGCGTTTCCCGCTCGACGAATCGGAGCAGGAGGCAGAGGGTGTCGCGGTAAGCGGCGATGGTGTGCGGGCTGGCTCGGCGCTGACCGATCAGCCGCTCGGTGAAGAACGCCTCGAGCGTCGGGGCCAGCAGGCTCATGGCCGCCGCCGGCGATGTTCGAGGCGAGCGGCGGCCAGGCCGAGCAGCTCGGGGGCAGCCGACAGATACCAGTACGTGTTAGCCGGGTGGACGTGACCGAGATAGGTGGACAGCTGGGGCAGGCGAGCCTGGACGTCTTCCCCGTCGCGATACCACCGGACCAGCGTCGAGACGGCGAAGCTGTGTCTCAGGTCATGTGGCCTTGGCCGGCACGTGGCCGAACGGGCGGTGAGCCCGGCGTCGCGCACCATGCCGAGGAAGGCCAGGTGCACGTTGCAGTAGAGCAGCCGGGTGCCGGCCGGGGAGACGAAGAACGCCGGGCTCGTGCGCAGCGGGCAGAGGTCGTCGCGGTGTTTCTGGTAGGCCCGCAAGGCGGCCACGGTGCTGGGGTGGATGGGCACCTCGCGGGACTTGCCGAACTTGGAGTCCCGCACCACGAGCAGGTCCTGGCGGCAATCGACATCGGTCTGGTCGAGCCGGATGGCCTCCCCGATGCGCATCCCGGTGACGTAGAGCAACCCGACCAGCGTGGCCAGGGTCGCTCGTCGCAGCGGTGTCGGGATGTTCTCGGCAGCGGCCATGAGACGGACAACCTCTTCGGGGGTGTAGAGGTAGGGCGTGGCCCGCCGCGCCCGCATCGGCAGGACGTCGGCGGGTGGGACCTCGGTGCGTTCGTCGACCAGCACGAGGTAGCGGGCGAAGCCGCGCACGACGGAGAGCCGAAAGGCGAACCAGTAATCGCTGCCGTCCTCAGGAAGGGTGGCCCAGGCTCGGGCCAGGTCGAGGGTGACGGTCTCCGCCCCGGCCGCATCGCAGTAGGCCACGAATTGGGCCAGCAGATTCCCGGCCCGTTCCAGCTTGTAGCCGAGCGAACGGCGCAGCGCCAGGTAGTCCTCGAGCCTGTCGTCCAGCGTGCTCATCGGCTCACCCCCCGCTCGATCGGCCACGGCATGGCCAGGCTCCGCAGCGCCAGCCGGTCGACCTTGGCGTAGATGGCGGTCGACAGGACGCTGCGGTGGCGCAGCACCTGGCCGATCTCGTCGAGGCCGGCCCCGGCTCGGAGCATCTCGGTGGCGGCGGTGTGGCGCAGCCGATGGGCGTTGATCTCCACCACGCCGGCTCGGACACAGGCGGCATGAACGATCGCCGAGATCCCCGGGGCACTGAGCCGCTGGTGGGGCGCTCGGATCCGGGTGAAGACTTCCCGGGCCGTGCACCGGGGTCGACCCCGCTGCAGCCACCCGGCGATCGCCTCACCGACATCGGCGGGCAGCGGGAGCCGCTCCTCCTTCGGTCCCTTGCCCCGAACGACCAGCTCCCCGCAGCGCCAGTCGATGTCGTCCAGGCACAGACCGGCCACCTCGCCAGCCCGCAGACCCATCCGGGCGAGCAGCGTCAGCACGGCGAAGTCCCGACGGCCGAACGCGGTGCGCCGGTCGCAACTCGCCAGCAGGGCGGCCACCTCGTCGGGCCTGAGCGCCTTCGGCAACGAAGCCAGCCGCCAGCTGGCGACCGTGGGGACAGCGTCGGCCAGCGGCCTCGAGGTGAGGCCCTCCAGATAGCAAAACCGCAACAGCGCCCGCAGCCCACAGACGACGTACTTGGCCGATCCTCGGCTGCGGTGGCGGCACTGCGCCACGACGAAGTCCATCAACTCGGCCGCCGTCAACACCTGGAGGTCGAGTCCGGGCACTTCCCGGCGAGTGGCCAGAAACAGGCGGGCCACATCGAGGTACCCGGTCACTGTCCCCGTCGCCAAGCCCCGCTCTTCGACCAGATAGGCCACGTAACGCTCGATGAGATCTGAACATCCCCCATCCGGCCGGACGCTCAAGCTGCTTGTTGTAGAGGGGTGATGAGGGTGTTCTCGTACTCGACCGGAGGCCGGTAGTTCAGGGCGCTGTGAAGGCGGGATTCGTTGTACCAGACCAGCCAGAGAAAGACGGTGGCCCGGGCGGCCGCCTTGGTCGGAAAGTGTTCGTCGTCGACGAGCTCCCGCTTCAGGGATGAGAAGAACGCCTCGGCCATCGCGTTGTCGTAGCTGTCCCCGACGGACCCCATGGACTGCGTGATCCCGAGCTGGTCACAGGCTTGGCGGTACGCCTCGGCGGTGTACTGGCAGCCTCGGTCGGAGTGGAAGATCACGCCTTCGATGACGGCCCGGCCACCGCGCAGCCCGGCCGCCGCTCGGAGGGCGTCGAGGCAGAGTTCGGTGCGGAGATGGTCGGTGATCGACCAGCCCAGCAGCCGCCGGGAACACGCGTCGATGACGGTCGAGAGGTAGAGGAACCCTTCGCCGGTGGGGATGTAGGTGACGTCGCCGATCCACAGCACGTCGAGGTGCTGCTGTTCGAACTGGCGCTCGACCAGGTCGGCGGCCGGGGCCGCCTTCGGGTCCCGGATGGTGGTGCGGACCTTCTTGCGGCCACAACGGCCCCGCAGGCCGTTCTCCCGCATCAGACGCTCCACCCGCTTGTGGTTGACCGGCGTGCCCTCCCGGGCCAGCTGGGCGGTCACCCGGGGCTCGCCATAGCGACCCCGGGACGCCTTGTGGACCCGGCGGATCCGCTCGAGCACGGCAGCGTCGTCCTCCTCCGCCGGAGACGGCCCGGCCGCCCGGGCGGCGACCCAGCCGTAGTACGCCGAGCGGGACACACCGCACACCCGGCAGAGGGTCTCGACGGGGAACTCGGTCTGCTGGTCGGAGACGAACGCGTAGACCCTCACCCGTTCGACTCCTTCACCCAGAAGACCATGGATCGTTTCAGGATTTCGCGTTCAACCTCCAGTTCCGCCACCCGCGGGGTTGTCCCGGGTCTTGTGGGAGTTGACGTGGCGGTCCCCCGCCTGAGACCTGCCTTCTGGTAGGTGTCGGGCGTCCGCCAAGACATCCGATCCAGGAAGGGGACCGCCGTGAAGAAGGTAC
>JBOGFE010000203.1:0-2582 GCA_050741935.1 Acidimicrobiia bacterium
GGTGGGGGGCGGCCCCGCCCGGCGCGCGCCCTGCTCGCCGCCCTGACGCTGCTGGGCGGGTCGTGCAGCGGGCGGACCCTCGCCCGGCTCGACACCGGGGCCCTGGGTGAGACGAGCTGACCCGGGGCGGCTACCAGTCCCGGTGCACCTCGATGGACGCCAAGTCGGGCCCGGTTCGCAGCGACACCGTCACGCCCCGCCGTCTGAGGGTGACCGCAGCGGCGGAGAGGGGCAACGGGTCTGCCGGGTGCTCCACGTTCCGGCGGAACCCGTTGTCCTCGAAGCGGCCGACGATCGCCGGGAGCAGCGGGTCGGGCCCCGGGTGGCCGGCGAGCACGAAGGTCGTCGCCACCGCGATCACCACCTCGCGGTCCTCATCGTCGGGCACGGGCCGGTCCTCGATCGACCGCACCGAGGCCGGCTCGGGGATCCCGACATCCCGGAGCACCAGCGTGCGGTTCCATGCCGCGAAGGTCGCCTGCTCCCCCGGCGACAGCTGGACACCGGAGAGGAACCCCCGGGCCTGACGCAGGGCCTGAGCGTGGGGCGCAGCCAGCACCAGGCACACCATCACCGGCAGGCTGACCAGGGCCCAGTCGACGACCCTGTGCCGGAGGGGCCGGTCGCCCGGGTCGTGCGGGTCGGGCGGGCGCCGGTCGAGCGGTTCGGAGCCGTCGTCATCGGTCATGTCGCAAGCTTCCACGACCTCGGATCGCCCGCCTCCGGCCTCCACCCGATCTCCGCACAATCCGCCCAACCCGGCCGCGACGTCTCCGCACCACGACGGCATGGGGAAGGATCTGGCCATGGACCGCTACGAGGTGGACGGGTTGGTCTTCGATCTCACGGATGTGGGACCGTCGGACGCCGACGTGATCGTCCTCCTCCACGGGTTTCCCGCCACCCGCGCCTGCTGGGACGGGGTCATCCCCCGGTTGGCCGGCGCCGGCTACCGGGTGCTGGCGCCCGATCAGCGCGGGTACTCCTCCGGGGCCCGCCCCCGTGGCCGCCGGGCCTACCGGCTCGATCGCCTCGCCCTTGACGTGGTGGCGCTGGGCGACGCCGTCGGGGCCGGGAGGATGCACGTCGTGGGCCACGACCTCGGCGGTGCCGTCGCCTGGTCCCTGGCCATGTGGCACCCGGAGCGCCTGTTCAGCGTCACGTCCCTGACCACCCCACACCCGAAGGCGCTGCTGCGCTCCCTGACGTCGAGCGCCCAGCTCCTGCAGTCCTGGTACATGGTCCTGTTCCAGCTGCCGTGGCTGGCCGAGATGGCGCTCACCGGCCCGGGCCGGCCGGTGTTCCGCCGCCGGCTGAGACGGTCCGGCCTGCCCGACGCCCACCTCGACCGGTACCTCTCCGCCCTCACCCGCCCGGGCGCCGCCACCAGCGCCCTGAACTGGTACCGGGGGATTCCCCTCGGCCGGCCCTCGGACCTGGTCCCGGTCACGGTCCCCACCCTCTACGTCTACCCCACCAACGACGCTTTCCTGAGCCGGAAGGCCGCCGACCTGACGGCCCGCCAGGTCACCGGCCCCTACCGCTACGAGATCCTCGACGGCGCCAGCCACTGGATCCCCGAAGAGGTCCCCGACGTGCTCGCAGCCCTCATCCTCACCCACGTCCACACCCACGGCGCCGGAACGACCTGAGCCGCGGTCTGGTCGGTGAGCGGCTGCCCGGCCTGCATCGCGTCGTGTTCAGCGGATGGCGGGTGGTTCATCGGGCCGCTACGAGAGCATTCCCGGTGGGCGGACTTTCCGGGGCCGGTAACTGCCCTTCGATTCGGCAGGCGTTCCCCATGTTTTGATCTCCGGGTCGAACACCGCGGCCAGAGGGGGCCATCCCCTCGTCGACGTTGGCGTGCGCCCGTCGGATGCTGGGCTGAGGTTGCGGAGACCCTTGGCTCATCAAGGCTTGTGACGCTCATGAAGAGCGCCCAAGCCTCGAAGCTCCTGCGAGCTCGCCGCGAAGCTCCGTCAGACGTTGACCGCCGGGTTGCAGGAGCACGAGTACCTGGCCGGGATCGCCGTCGTCCAGGCGGTGCTCACCAAGAAGACGGATTCGCCTGAGTTCACGGCCGCGGCGGCGGCGCTGGACAAAAACTCGGTGGCGCTGTCGGAGGCGATCGCCTCGGTGTACGGCAAGGGGGCGGGCGACGCCTTCCTGCCCCTGTGGCGCAAGCACATCGGGTTCTTCGTCGACTACACGGTGGGCAAGCTGACCAACGACGCCGCCAAGGCCGACAAGGCCAAGAGCGATCTTGACGGCTACCGGGCTGACTTCGGTGCCTTCCTGGCGTCGGCCAACCCCAACCTGACCAAGCAGGCCGTGGCCGAGGCGCTGGTTCCCCACGTCACCGCCACCTTCGCCGCCATCGATGGTGTGGTCGCCGGGGACGGGACCGGCTCCGAGAAGCTCCGGGTGGCCGCCGGTCACATGCCCATGCTGGCCGCCACCCTGGCCGGCGCCATCGCCAAGCAGTTCCCCGACAAGTTCCCGTCGACGGCCGCGGCTTCGACTGAGGGCGGCACTCTGCCTCGTACGAACTGACAGGGTCGTCTGCAAGCTGTGTTGTCGCC
>JBOGFE010000204.1:0-2822 GCA_050741935.1 Acidimicrobiia bacterium
ACAGGGATAGGAACCGATGCCGCAGATCAGAACCGACGAGATCAGCTCGATCATCCGCAAGCAGATCGAGTCCTTCGACGTCGACCTCCGCACCGACGAGATCGGCATCGTGCTCGAGGTCGGCGACGGCATCGCCCGCGCCTATGGCCTCCAGCAGGCGATGGCGAGCGAGATGGTCGAGTTCGAGAACGGTGCCTTCGGCCTGGCCCTGAACCTCGAGGAGGACTCGGTCGGCATCGTCATCCTCGGCGACTACTTCAACATCCGCGAGGGGCAGACCGTGAAGCGCACCGGCCGCGTCCTCTCGGTGCCGTCCGGTGAGGCCCTCATCGGCCGGGTGGTGACACCCCTCTCCGAGCCCATCGACGGGAAGGGCCCGGTCGAGACCTCCCACCTCATGCCCATCGAAGGGCAGGCCCCCGGCATCGCCGACCGCCAGCCGGTGAAAGAGCCGCTGATGACCGGCATCAAGGCCATCGACGGGATGATCCCCATCGGCCGGGGTCAGCGGGAGCTGATCATCGGCGACCGGGAGACGGGCAAGACCTCGGTCGCCATCGACGCCATCATCAACCAGAAGGACAGCGACGTCATCTGCGTCTACGTCGCCATCGGCCTCAAGGCATCCACGGTGGCGGGCATCGTGGAGACGCTGCGCAGCAACGGCGCCATGGATTACACGATCATCGTCAGCGCCACGGCCAACGACCCGGCGCCGATGCAGTACATCGCCCCCTACGCCGGCGCGGCCATGGCCGAGTACTTCATGTACGAGCAGGGCCGCCACACGCTCTGCGTCTACGACGACCTGTCCAAGCAGGCGGCGGCCTACCGCCAGCTCTCCCTGCTCCTGCGCCGCCCGCCGGGCCGCGAGGCCTACCCGGGCGACGTCTTCTACTGCCACAGCCGCCTGCTGGAGCGCGCCGCCAAGCTGAGCGACGCGCGCGGCGGTGGCTCCCTCACCGCCCTCCCCATCATCGAGACCCAGGCGGGCGACGTGTCGGCCTACATCCCGACCAACGTCATCTCGATCACCGACGGCCAGATCTACCTGGAACCCGACCTCTTCTACGCCGGTGTGCGCCCGGCGGTGAATGTCGGCATCTCCGTCAGCCGGGTCGGCGGCAACGCCCAGACCAAGGCGATGAAGAAGGTGGCCGGCAAGCTGCGCCTGGACCTGGCCCAGTACCGGGAGCTGGAGGCCTTCGCCCAGTTCGCCAGCGACCTCGACGCCGGCACCAAGGCGCAGCTGGCCCGGGGCGAGCGCACGGTCGAGATCCTCAAGCAGACCACCGCCGCCACCTGGCCGATGGAGGAGCAGGTGGCCACGATCTTCGCCGTGGGCCAGGGGCTCATGGACGACGTCCCCGTGGAGGAGGTCAAGCGCTTCGAGAGCGAGATGATCACCGCGCTGCGGGAGATGGGGAGCGAGGCCCTCAAGACGATCAAGGAATCGAAGACACTGGAGGACGGGACCGCGGCCAAGCTCAAGGAGGAGATCTCCTCGTTCAAGAGCAACCTCTGGACGGGGCCCCTGGCCGCCGAGGCCGCGGCCGCCCTGGCCCGGGAGGCCGCCGAGGCGGAGGCCACCGAGGCCGAAGCCGCCGCCGAGCACGGTGCGCCCAAGAAGGGCAAGAAGGGCAAGAAGGAAAAGAAGGCCGCGGCCCACTAGCGAGGGTCTACTCAACCTATGCCCGAGCAACCGAAGGTCATCCGGAAGCGCATCAAGAGCGTCTCCTCCACGAAGAAGATCACGCGCACCATGGAGATGGTGGCGACGGCGAAGCTCAAGTCCGCCCAGCAGCGGGTGCAGTCGTCGGGGCCCTATCTCGAGAACCTGGCCGACCTCATGCGCCAGATCGGGGCCAGCGGCGTCGATGTCTCCAAGTGGCCCTACTTCCAGGTACGCCCCGGCCAGCGCACGCTGCTGTTCCTCATCACCGCCAACCGGGGCCTGGCCGGCGGGTTCAACACGAACCTGATCCGCCTCGCCCGCGACACCCACGCCGCCCGCGAGGCCGCCGGACACTCGGTGCGCCTGTTCGTCGCCGGGAAGAAGGGGATCAGCGCCCTGCGCTTCCGGGGCCTCGAGCTGGAGCGGACCTACGTCGACGAGCTGAGCGACCGGCCGACACCCGAGGACGCCGAGTTCTTCCTGGGCGAGCTCGCCACCCCCTTCCTCAACGACGAGGTCGACGAGGTGCTCGTCGTCTACCCGCACTGGGAGAGCGTGGGGCGCCAGCCGCCCACCGTGCTGCGACTCTTCCCCATCGCCCCCGAGGAGGAGGCGGGCCCGGCGGGCGGGCAGCCGCCCCTGTTCGAGCCCAGTGCCGAGGAGATCCTCGACCGCCTCCTGCCCCTCTACGGACGCCAGCTCATGTACTCGGTTCTGGCCGAGGCGGTGGCGGCGGAGCAGGTCGCCCGGCGCATGGCCATGAAGCTGGCCACCGACAACGCGTCGGAGATGGTGACCCTCCTCACCCGGCAGTACAACCGGGCCAGGCAGGCCCTGATCACGAAGGAGATCGCCGAGATCCTCGGCGGCGCCGAGGCCCTGAAGGAGTAGCGGGACATGAGCACAGCCACCAGCGGGAACGGGCAGCGCTACGGCAAGGTCGTCCAGGTCATCGGGCCGGTCCTCGACGTCGAGTTCGACGGCGAGGCCGGGCTGCCGGAGATCTACACCGCCCTCACCATCGACGAGGGCGAGGGCGACAGCAAGGTCTCCATCGTCGCCGAGGTGCAGCAGCACATCGGGCGCGACCAGGTGCGGGCCGTGGCCATGTCCTCCACCGACGGCGTCGTGCGCGGCACCAAGGTCC
>JBOGFE010000205.1:0-6548 GCA_050741935.1 Acidimicrobiia bacterium
TCTCCCGAGGACCGGTGGCGCAGTTGAGCCCGATGACGTCGGGGCGCATGGGCTCGAGCGCGGTGAGGGCGGCCCCGATCTCGCTGCCCACCAACATCCGGCCCGTCGTCTCCATGGTCACCTGGACCATGAGCGGCACTTCCCGCCCGGCGGAGGCCATGGCCCGCCGGCAGGCGACGAGCGCCGCTTTGGCCTGGAGAAGGTCGTAGACCGTCTCCACCAGCAGGATGTCGACCCCGCCGGCCAGGAGCCCGTCGGCCTGGGCCTGGTAGCCGTCGCGCAGGGTGAGGAAGTCGATCTGGCCGAGGGAGGGCAGCTTGGTCCCCGGGCCCATGGAGCCCACCACCCACCGGGGGCGACCGGGGATGGAGTAGCCGGAGGCGACTTCCTTGGCGATGCGGGCCGCGGCCTGGTTGAGCTCGAAGGTCCGCTCCGGGATGCCGTATTCCTTGAGGACGACCGGGAAGGCACCGAAGGTGTCGGTCTCCACCGCGTCGACCCCGACGTCGAAGAAGGAGCGGTGGAGGTTGGCGATCACGTCGGGGCGGGTGAGGGCCAGCATCTCCATGCAGCCCTCCAGGCTCGACCCGCCGAAGTCGTCGGGCCCGAGCGGCAGGAGCTGGAGGTTGGTGCCGGTGGCGCCGTCGAAGATGACGATGCGTTCCCGCAGGGTGTCGAGGAAGCTGGCCATATTGCTGGC
The DNA here is from genome assembly GCA_050741935.1 of Acidimicrobiia bacterium. Classification (GTDB taxonomy): domain Bacteria; phylum Actinomycetota; class Acidimicrobiia; order IMCC26256; family BP-133; genus CAWBJP01. Next base: position 701 of record JBOGFE010000205.1, read on the forward strand.
AAAGGGTAGTGGCGGTTATGCCAAGCTCCGGCTATGGGCGCCAGGGGCAGGGGTGGGAAGGGAACCCCGGCCACCGTGGCCGTGGCCCGGGCCGGGGTCGACCACCGGCTGTGCGAGTACGACCCGAACGACCTGGCCCGGCTGACGGGAGGAGCCTTCGCTGCCCTGGTGGCGGCCTAGACTCCCCGGCCGGCATGAAGGTCTATACCCGCAAAGGCGACGACGGATCGACCGGCCTCCTCTACGGGGGGCGGGTGGGCAAGGACACCGCCGGTCCCGCCGCCTACGGCGAGGTCGACGAGGCCGTCTCCGCCCTGGGCCTGGCCCGGGCCGAGGCCGAGCCGGGCTCCGAGCTGGCCGAGTTGCTGATCCGCCTCCAGCGCGAGCTGTTCGTGGTCGGCGCCGAGCTGGCCACCGCGCCGGAGAACCGGGCCAAGCTCACCCCCGAGGTGTCCCTCGTGACCCCGGCCATGGTGGAGCGTCTCGAGCCGCTCATCGACGACCTCACCTCCCGCTACGACCCGCCCACCGAGTTCGTCCTGCCCGGTGAGAACCGGGTCGCCGCCGCCCTCGACCTGGCCCGGACCGTGGTGCGCCGGGCCGAGCGGGCGGCCGTCACCGCCACCCGGGAGGGTTGGCTCGACCACAGCCACGTCGTTCCCTACCTGAACCGCCTGGCTGACCTCGTCTACACGATGGCCCGGTGGCAGGAGGGCACGTTCCGACCCGTACGAACCGGGGGGGACACCCCGACCCCGGGCCCCACCGACTGACAAGGAGCCCCCGTGCCCGTCACCTTCGCCCTCGCCACCACCCCGCCGGCCAAGGCCAAGGTCGACCTCCTGGCCGTCCCGGTCTTCGCCGGGCGCCTGCTGGGTCCCGGAGCCAAGGCGGTCAACACCGCCGTCGGCGGCCGGCTGGCCGACTTCATGGCCGACGCCGGCTTCGAGGGGAAGTCCGACCAGGCCCTCCTGCTCCCGGTCGGGGGGCTCGGCGCCTCGGCGGCCGTGCTCGTCGGCCTGGGGGAGCGGGACAAGGTGACCCTCGACGGGTTCCGCCGGGCGGCCGCCGCCGTCGCCCGCAAGGCGTCGAAGGCGAAGACGGTGGCCACCACGCTGCTCGACGCCGCGCCCGAGGGGATGAACAGCCGGGCCGCGGCGCAGGCGCTGGCCGAGGGGTTCGCCCTGGGCACCTACCGCTTCCTGCGCTACAAGGGCAAGGGGGAGGCGCACGCCACCGAACAGGTGGTGGTGCTGGGGACGAAGGAGGAAGCCATCCAGACGGCCCTGAACCGGGGGCTGGCGGTGGCCCACGCCGTGGCCTGGGCCCGGGACCTGGTGAACGAACCGGCGGGGACGCTGACGCCCATCGCGCTGGCCGAGCAGGCGCAGCTGGCGGCCGACCAGGGCGGGCTCGCCATCGAGATCCTCGACGAGGTGGCCATCGCCAACGAAGGCCTGGGTGGGCTGCTCGGCGTGTCGCTCGGCTCCGACCAGCCGCCCCGGCTCATCAAGCTCACGTACACGCCCCGGGGGCGGTCGCGGGGCACCGTGGCGCTGGTGGGTAAGGGGATCACCTTCGACTCCGGTGGTCTGTCCATCAAGCCGGCCGAGGGCATGGAGACCATGAAGACCGACATGTCGGGGGCGGCGGCCGTCATCGGCGCCATGTCCGTCCTCCGGGAGGCCGGCGTCCAGACCAAGGTGATCGCCTTCGTCCCCACCACCGAGAACATGCCCGGCGGGCGGGCCATCAAGCCCGGCGACGTCCTCAAGATCCGCAACGGCAAGACGGTCGAGGTGCTCAACACCGACGCCGAGGGCCGCCTCATCCTGGCCGACGGGCTCTCCCTGGCGGTCGAGGAGTCGCCCGACGCCATCATCGACCTCGCCACCCTGACCGGGGCGTGCGTCGTCGCCCTCGGCTTCAAGGTCGCCGGCCTGATGGGCAACCATGACGGCTGGGTTCACCAGGTCGGTGCCGCCGCCGACCGGGCCGGCGAGCCCGTCTGGCACCTGCCCCTGCCCGAGTCCTACCGCAAGGACCTCGAATCCGAGATCGCCGACCTGAAGAACATCACCGGCAACCGCGGGGGCGGCGCCCTCACCGCCGGGCTGTTCCTGTCCGAGTTCGCCGGCGACGTCCCCTGGGCCCACCTTGACATCGCCGGGCCGGCCCGCGCCCCGGGCGACGACGGCTACACGGGCAAGGGCGGCACGGGTTTCGGCGTGCGCACCCTCGTCGAGGTCCTCTCCTCCTTCGAGAAGCCGAACGGCAACCCGGCCCCCGCCGCCCCGGCCCGGACGGCGAGCACCCGGCGCCGCCGGTCCTGATCGGAGGCGCTCGGTATCCGGCAATCTGCGCTCCTCAAGGCTCGTGGCGCCGCTCCGCAACGACAGGTGTTGCGCAGAAGCGCCACGAGCGCCGGCGCGGCCGGTTCGCCCCGGTGGCGGCGTTGTGACGCAACGAGGGGTGTTGCGGAGCAGCGCCACCGGGCGCCTGCGAAGCGGTCTCGGCGCTGACGCCCCATCTCGCTGACCGAGCGCAAATGCTGGTCTGAGGCGTTTCCGCGGAAACGTCCAGCGCTCGGAAGTGCCGAGCGCGCCTGAGTCCCCGGAGGAGGTGCTGCCCGGCCGTTCAGCCGGCGGCCGGGGCGGGGTGGCGGGCCGACCAGGCGTTGTAGCCGCCGAGCAGGTCCGACACGTCGGCGAAGCCGGCCGAGCGCAGCAGGCTAGCGGCGATGGAGGAGCGGAAGCCGCTGGCGCAGTAGACGACGGTCGGGCGGGTGGGGTCGAGCTCTTCCAGGCGCCCGCGCAACTGGGAGAGGGGGATGGTCACCGCCCCGGCGATCGTGCCGTGGCTGACCTCGCCGGGGTTGCGGACGTCCAGGAGGACGGGATCGATGTCGGCTCTCGCCCCCTCCAGCTGGTCCACGTCGAGCCGTGACGCGCGGCGGGCCGCCTCGGGGTTGGCGGTGAGGGCGGCGGCCAGGGGCAGGTAGCCCACCACCTGGTCGAACCCGATGCGGGCCAGGCGCACCTTGGCCTCGGTCTCCTGGCCGGGATCGCTGACCAGGACCACGTCGGTGTGGGGGTCGAGGACCGAGCCGGCGAACTCGGCGTAGCGGCCGGCCAGGCCCACGTTGACCGCGCCCGTCACGTGGCCGGCGGCGAAGTCGGCCGGGTCCCGGGTGTCGAGCACGACCGCCCCGCGCCCCTGGAGGCGGCGGACCTCGTCGAGGGGCAGGAGCCGGGGGGCGGACTCGTCGAGCAGCGGGCGGTCCTGCTTGTTGCGGGCGGCGTCGTAGGGGAAGTAGGCCGGGGCCGTCGGCTGGTCGGCCGTCACCACGGCCACGAACGTCTCCTCGTCGGGCAGGACGAGCGCGTAGTTCCCCACCCGCTGCTCGCCGATGGTGGACACCGTGGCGCTCGACAGGTTCTTCCCGCAGGACGACCCGGCCCCGTGGGCCGGGTAGACGCGGGTGGTGTCGGGGAGGCGCAGCAGCTTGTCGTGGAGCGACCGGTAGAGGTGCCGGGCCAGGTCGGTGCTCGTCAGGCCGGCGGCGGAGAGGAGGTCGGGGCGGCCGACGTCGCCGATGAAGAGCGTGTCGCCGGTGAGCACGCCGTAGGGGGCCGGCTCGTCGATGTCCTCCCAGACCACCAGGCTGATCGACTCCGGCGTGTGCCCCGGTGTGGTCAGGACGTCGAGCGCCACCCGCCCGAGGAGGACCCGCTCGCCGTCGGCCAGCTTCCGGTGGTCGAAGTCGGGCTCGGCCGCGGCCCCGTAGGCGATCTCCGCCCCGGTCTCCCGGGCCAGCTCGAGGTGCCCGGAGACGAAGTCGGCATGGAAGTGGGTTTCTACCACCAGCTCGATGTGGAGGCCGGCGGCGGCGGCGTCGGCCAGGTACTCGCCCACGTCCCGGCGGGGATCGACGACGGCGGCCCGGCCCGTCGTCTCGTCGCCGATGAGGTACGAGGCCTGCGAGAGGCAGTCGAGGTAGTACTGGGTGAAGATCACAAGGCCTCCCGGGGCCCGGGGTATCCCCGAGCGAGCAGAGATCGGCCGTATGGTATTGCCCCGATGAGCGAAGGCGTCCTGATCCTCGCTGTGGGATGCCTGACCGGCGTGCTCGCCGGGCTGCTGGGTGCCGGCGGGGGGTTCGCCACCGTGGTGCTCCTCCTCGCCGCCGGGGCCGAGCCCCAGGTGGCGGTGGGGACGGGTCTCGTCTACCTCATGGTCATGGGCGGCTGGGGCACCTTCGTGCACCTGCGTCTGGGCCTGGCCGACCGCCGGCTGGTGACGACCATCGGGGTGGCGGCGACGGGCAGCGCCCTCATCGGCGCAGGGCTGGCCGAGATGCTGGGTGAGGGCCTCACCGTCACGCTCGGCCTCTTCACCGCCCTGGTGTCGGGGATCTCCCTGGCCTGGCCGCAGAGCCGGCGCCCGCTCACCGTGCCGGCGATGCCGGCGGCGGTGGCGGTGGAGGGCGTGGTCGGGGAACCGGCCCCGGCCGAGCCGCCGCCCAAGGTCGATCTCGGGCCCACCCAGCTGGCCAGCGGCGCGGCCGGGGGTGTCGCCATCGGGCTGTTGAAGGGCCTGTTCGGCGTGGGGGCCGGATTCCTGATCGTCCCGGTGATGTCCAGCACCGGCCGCCTGCCCCGGTCCCTCGCCGTCACCAGCTCGCTCTTCGCCATCCTGGTGGCCAGCGTGGCCGGGACCGTCGTGCACGCCGCCCTCGGCAACGTCGCCTGGCGGGCGCTGATCTGGCTCATCCCCGGCGGCCTGTTCGGCTCCTTCGTCGGCGTCCGGGCCGGGCGCTCCATGTCACCGGCCGCCACCCGGCGCCTGTCCCTGGCCGTCATGGGGGCGTCGACGGTCTACCTGCTCGTCCTCGCCTCCAGCTACTAGGCCGGGCCCAGGGATACGCTTCGGAGGAATGGAAGCACCCTCGTCCGCCGGCGGTCCTGCGCCGGTCGCCCTCGGCGACCTTTGCCGCGACTGGAACGCCTGGGGTGAGGTGGACCCCTTCTTCGCCGTCCTGTCCCATCCCGACAAGCGGGGCGGGGGCTGGGAGCCCGTCGAGTTCATGGCCACCGGTCGGGACCACATGGACGGGCTCCTCCACCGGTTCGAAGCCATGGGCCTCTCGCTCCCGCGGCACTCCGCCCTCGACTTCGGGTGCGGTGTGGGGCGCCTGACGTTCGCCCTCGCCCGCCATTTCGACCACGTGGTCGGCGTCGACGTCGCTCCGTCGATGGTGGCCAGAGCCCAGTAGCTCGACCGGACGGACGGAAGGTGCACCTTTACCGTCAGCGCCGCCGACCTCGGCTTCCTGGAGAGCGGACGTTTCGATCTCGTCGTGACCTACATCGTTCTTCAGCACCTCCCACCGGAGCTGACGAAGCGCTACCTGGCCGAGCTCGTCCGGGTCCTGGCCCCCGGGGGGGTGCTGGCGTTCCAGCTTCCCAGCGGTGCCGGGGACGTCCCCGCCGTCGAGGCGATCCCGGATGACGCCTTCCGGGCGGCCATCCGGGTCACCCGGCTCCCAGACGAGATCCCGGCCCGGAGCGTCTTCCCTCTGGGCGTGGCCGTCAGGAACGTCAGCCCGAGCCCCTGGCCGGCCCGGGTCGCCAACCCCCTGGCGGTCGGCAATCACTGGCTCGATGCTGCCGGCTCGCTCCTGCGCCAAGACGACGGGCGGACGGCGCTGCCCGCCGTCGAACCCGGCGGTGAGCTGGCCGTCACCGTGCGCTGCCGAGCCCCATCGGTCCCCGGCGACTACCTCGTCGAGGTCGACATCGTCCAGGAGGGTGTCACCTGGTTCGCGCACCGCGGCTCGGTACCGGTC
>JBOGFE010000206.1:0-2940 GCA_050741935.1 Acidimicrobiia bacterium
CACGGCCGGCGCCGCCGAGCCCGGGACCCTCGACCTCGTCCTTTCCCTGGAGCGCCCCGCCGGGCCCCGCCTGCGCCACCGGCTGGACGAGCTGGGCACCTGGTCGTGGGCCTTCCGGCACGTGGCCGTGGCCGCCGTGCGGCTCCCCGCCGATCGCCTCGACGAGCTGCGCGCCCTCGACGGCGTCATCGCCGTCAACCTGAACGAGACCCTCCCGCTGCTGCTGCAGGAATCGGCCCGCCTCGTCGACGCCCCCCGGGCCTGGAACGACCTCGGGGTCACGGGCCAGGGCGTCACCGTGGCCGTCATCGACACCGGCATCGACTTCACCCACCCCGACCTCGCCCCCGCCCTGCAGGCCAACGTCAAGCTGGTCGGCTTCGGCGGGCCCCTGCCCATGGTGCCGGTCGAGGTTGGGCCGAACTCCGACACATCCACCGGCCATGGCACCCACGTGGCCGGCGACGTGGCCGGACGGGGCATCGCCTCGGACGGCGCCTACCGGGGCCTGGCGCCGGGGGCCGGCCTGGTCGGCATCGGCGCCGGCGACGGGCTCACCCTCAGCCTGATCACCGTGGTGGAGGCCTACGAGTGGGTCCTGGAGAACAGGGACCGCTACGGCATCCGGGTCGTGAACAACTCCTTCGGCGGCCCCTTCGCCCCCTTCGACGCCGCCGACCCCGTCAACGTGGCCACCCGGGCCGCGGTCGACGCCGGCCTGGTCGTCGTCTTCGCCAACGGCAACGACGGCGACGAGATGAGCATGAACGCCCTGGCCGCCGCCCCCTGGGTGCTGGCCGTGGGGGCGGCGACCAAGCAGGCGGGGGTCGCCGGGTTCAGCTCCGCCGGCATCGAGGCCGACCAGGCCGACCTGCGCTTCGACGGCAGCCTGGCCGAGGGGGAGACCCGCTCCCCCCTGAACATGGGCAAGTACCACCCGGCCGTCCTGGCCCCGGGCGAAGCGGTGGTGTCGACCCGGGCGCCGGCCACCATCGTCTCCGCCCTCGGCCTGCCCCGCGACGCCACCACCCTCCCCCCCGAGCACGCCGCCCGCTACACCATCTCGTCGGGGACCTCCATGGCCGCCCCCGAAGCCGCCGGGGTGGTGGCCCTCGTCCTCGAGGCCGACCCGACCCTGTCGCCCGAGGAGGTGCGCCGGGTCCTGCAGACCACGGCCCGGCCCGTGGCCGGCGAACCCTTCCACCGCCAGGGCTACGGGCTCCTCGACGCCGGCGCCGCCGTCGCCCTCGCCCTCGACCTGCGGTCCCTGCCCCGGGGGGAGGTGGCCCGGCGCCTGGAGGAGCGCCAGGTGGCCCGGGACGCCGAGGTGCTGGCCGGCCTGGCCCACCCCATCCGCAGTGCCTCATGGTCGGAGACCGACCCCGACGAGGACGGCCGGGTCCGCCACCAGGTCATGGTGACCCCGGGCACGGCCCGCTTCAAGGTGGTGACCAACGGCGTGTCCGTGCCCTTCCTCGGGCTCGTCGAGCACGCCCTCATCGTGCGCGACGCCGCCGGCACCGAGGTGGGCCGGGCCACCGCCGCCGAAGCCTCGGGCACCACCGTCCTGGACCTCGACCTCTTCGCCCTGGCCCCCGACACCGCCGGCCGGGCCCGCCCCTACGACGGCCTGGCCTTCGGCGCCTGGACGGTCGAGATCGCCATCGGCGACGACCAGTCCGACCAGCCCTCTCAATTTGGGGACACCCCCGGCCCCGGGGTCGGCGAGGGGGCGACGGTCGTCTCCCTCTACCCGCCGATGCCGGCGACCGCCTGCCTGCCCGTGCTGGCCGACGGGCACCTGGTCTCGTGGCGGTTCCAGGACGACACCTCCGCCGGTGTCGGGCCCTATGCCCCCGATCCGACCTTCACCTACGTCGGCCCCGTCCCCGGGGGCACCCTGGGGAACCGGGCACCCGAGCGCCGCCTGGCGGGAACCTTCGGGGGCGGGAACGCCGGCCCCGACGGCTGGCCCGTCTTCGCCACCGCGCCACTGGCCGAGCCCCTCTCCCTGAGCGGCGAGGCCATGGTCCAGACCTGGCTCCAGGGGCCGGGCGACGCGGTGACGGGCGCCCTGCGGGCCGAGCTGCTCGACCTCGGGCCCGAGGACGGGAAGGCGCCGCTGGTGGTGGCGGAGAGCAGCGGCGGCGACCCCGGCCGGGCGGCCCTGGCCGAGCCGCAGCGCAGCCAGGTGGCGATCCCCCTGGCCGGGATCGTCACCATCCCCGCCGGCCACCGCCTCGGCGTCCGCCTGGCCCTCACCTTCGTCGGCACCGCCGCCGACACCCTGCTCTACGACTCGGACCGCTACCCCTCGGGCCTCTCCGCCGTCACCGGCCGGGCGGCCGAGGAGTGCACCGGCTCAGCCTGACCCGGCCAGTTCTGCTTCCAGGCGCCGGTCAGAGCCCGGCGGCCAGGGCGTCGCGCAGGACGGCGAGGCGCTCGGGCACGACCCGGTACCAGGCCCAGCGGCCCCGCTTCTCCCGGGTCAGGAGGCCGGCGTCGGTGAGTACCGACAGGTGGTGGCTGACCGTGGGCTGCGAGCGCCCGACCGGCTCGACCAGCTCACAGGCGCAGGCCTCGCCGGCCGCGGCGTTGGCCACGATGGAGAGGAGGCGCAGGCGGGCCGGGTCGGCCAGGACCTTGAAGGCGGCGGCCAGGTCCTCGGCCTCGGCCTCGCTCAGGGCGCCGGCCAGCAGCGGCTCACAGCAGGCCTCGATGGTCTTCACGTCCACGCCGGCACCCTCCGCCATCCCGTCGCGCGTTAGCCAAAACCACCGGAGACGTGCATTTGACTAACGCGAAACACTTTCATATTGACAGTCATCGATGTATCTGGCATCGTCGCACACACATCGACAACCGTCAATGTATACGACCCCGAATCCCGGAGGTTCCCGTGTCCCGACTCCAGCTGGCCCTCAACGTCACCGACCTCGA
>JBOGFE010000207.1:0-11710 GCA_050741935.1 Acidimicrobiia bacterium
GGCCGGGTCGGCGCAGTGCGCGTCGGCCGGCCGCTGGTTGACCACGACCCGACCACGGGCCGATGATCAGCGCCGGCGGCATCGACGAGGGGAGTCAGACGAGCGAGGGCGCGGATTCCACGGCTGCGTCAGCCATCCCGGCGCGCCGGCGCCGGTGGCGGTCGCGGCCGTCCACCGCCGGCGCCTACGTGGTCGTCGGCAATGAGAGCACCGGCAAATCGAGTCTCGTCGCCGCCCTCACCGGCGCCCGTCCCCAGGCCTGGAACTTCCGGGGTTCGACCGTCTCGGTGGAGGCCTACCCGACGCCGGAGGGGACCTTCGTCGACACGCCGGGCATCGTGCGGCGATCCGACACCGAGACGACCAGAGCGGCGCTGGCCGAGCTCGGCCGCCACGACACGGTGCTGGTCGTCATCCAGGCCACCAGGGTCGACACCGACCTCGCCGACCTCCTGCCTCTCGTGGCCGGCAAGCGGGGCGCCATCGCCCTGACCTTCTGGGACAAGGTCGCGGGAGCGCCGAACGCGCTCCGGGCGGTGGAGCGGCTGAGGGCGGCGCTGGGGGTCGAGGTGGTGGAGGTGGACGCCCGCCGGCCGGAGAGCGCCCAGAAGGCGGCGTTGTGCCGGGCGCTGGCCGGGGCGAAGGAGTTCTCGGGCCGGCTGCCCCGGGAGCACTTCGGCTGGCGGCTGGAGCCGAGGAGGAGCGTGCTCGAGTGGCCCCGCCTCGGCCCGCCGGTGGCCATGGCGCTCCTGCTCGCCCCGGCGGTGCTGGCCGTGGTCCTGGCCAACACCTTCGCCGGCTGGCTCGCCCCCCAGGTCGAGGGGCTCATCGAGCCGGTCGGGGAGGCGCTCGGGCGGCTGCCGGCGCCCCTGGGCGACGTCCTCGCCGGTGACTACGGCCTCGTCACCATGGGCCCACTGCTCCTGGTCTGGGCGTTGCCGACGGTGGTGCTGTACTCGTTGCTCCTCGCCGTCTACAAGGCCAGCGGGCTGGCCGAGCGGCTGGCGGCGTCCGTGCACCGCCTGGTCCGGCCCCTCGGCCTGGCCGGCCGGGACATCGTCCGGGTCCTCATGGGTTACGGCTGCAACGTTCCCGCCGTCGTCAGCACCCGGTCGTGTTCCGGCTGCTCCCGGGATGCCACCATCTCCGCCATCGCCTTCGGGTCGGCCTGCTCGTACCAACTGGGGGCGACGCTGGCCGTCTTCGCCGCCGCCCGCTCTCCGGGGCTGGTGGTCCCGTTCCTCGTCTACCTGACGGCGACGACGCTGGTGTACGTCCGCCTGGTCTCGGACCCGGTGGCCCGCTCCCGGCCCAACCTCCTGCTCGTCGAGGGACGGACCTTCCTCGAATGGCCCCGGTTCGAGGCGGTGTGGCGCGAGGCGCGCTTCACCCTGAGCTCGTTCCTGCGCAAGGCCCTCCCCATCTTCTTCGCCATCACCGTGGTGGCCTCGCTCGTCGCCTGGGCCGGCATCCTCGACCTCGGCGCCCGGCTGCTCGAGCCGGCCATGGCCGCCTTCGGCCTTCCCGCCGAGAGCGCGCTGGCCGTCATCCTGGCGTCGGTGCGCAAGGACGGCATGCTCCTCCTGGCCGAGCACGGGCTCGCCGCCTCGATGTCGTCCCTCCAGCTCCTGACCGCCGTCTACCTGGCCGGTGTCCTGCTGCCGTGCCTGGTCACCGTGATCACGATCGCCCGGGAGCGTTCCCGGCGGGTGGCGGGCAGGATCGTGGCCCGCCAGGCGGCAGCGGCGGTGGGCTTCACCCTGCTCCTGGCCTGGGGTGGCCGGGCGATCGTCGGGGGCTAGGGGTGCTGCCGGGCCCGGGTGCGGATTCGATCCTCCGGTCGGCGATCACCGGCTGGGGCATCGCCCTCCCCGACACCCGGCTCACGAACGCCGACCTGGCACAGCGGGTGGACACCACCGACGACTGGATCGTGGAGCGGACCGGGATCCGGGAGCGCCGGATGGCCGGCCCCGGCGAGACCACGGCCACGCTGGCCATCGCCGCCGGCGCCGCCGCCATCAGGCACGCCTCGCTCACCCCGGAGGACATCGACCTCCTGATCCTGGCCACGACCACCCCCGAGCAGCCGGTGCCCCACACGTCGGCCTTCGTCCAGGCCGGCCTCGGGCTGCGCAGCGGCGCCTTCGACATCAACACCGGCTGCGCCGGGTTCGTGTACTCCCTCGTCGTCGGCGGGCTCCTCCAGCAGGCGGGCGCCTTCGGAGCCGTGCTCGTGGTGGGGGCCGAGACGCTCACCCGGATCGTGGACTACTCCGACCGCACGACCTGTGTGATCTTCGGCGACGGGGCCGCGGCCGTCGTCCTCCAGCCGGCGGCCGGGGCCGACGGGCCCGGGCTCCTGGCCTGGGACCTCGGCTGCGACGGTTCGGGCGCCGACCTCATCGAGGTCCGGGCCGGTGGCAGCCGCCTGCCCGCCAGTCCGGCCGCCCTGGCTGCCGGAGAGCAGTGGGTGAGGATGGACGGGCCCGAGGTCTTCCGCCGGGCCGTCCGGGGGATGGCCGATTCGGCCCTGGCCGTCCTCGACCGGGCCGGGAGGACCGCCGGCGAGGTGGCCCTCCTCGTGCCCCACCAGGCCAACGGCCGGATCGTGGACGCCGTCGCCCGCCGCCTCGGGATCCCCCCCGAGCGGACAGCGAAGAATGTCGACCGCTACGGGAACACCTCGGCCGCTTCCGTGCCCCTGGCCCTGGCCGAAGCCGCCGACGCCGGCCGGCTCCGGCCGGGCGATCTGGTGCTGCTCACCGCCGTCGGCGCCGGGCTCGGGTGGGGGAGCGCCCTGGTTCGTTGGGGGCGGGGCGCCCCGGACTCATGAGGTCGACCATCCGAGGCTTCCCCCGCCCGGGGCCGGCGTCGCCGACATGCGGCCGGCGGGCACCGTCGAGTCCATCATCGGCTGGAAGGCGGGTTGGGCGTCCGAGGCGGCACCGACCTTGACGATGCGGGCCACGGAGGGGACGGGCCCGAGCGGTGACCGCCGGTTCACGAACAGGTAGTAGAAGCCCGGTGGGGCGATCGCGCCGTTCGGCGGCGCCACCGCGGTGAGGGTGTCGCTTCCCGGGGACACCCCCGACCCCGGGCTTTCCGGGGACACCCCCGACCCCGGGCTGTCCGGGGACACCCCCGACCCCGGGCCGGAGGTGAAGGCGAGCTCGACCGCCCGTTGATCGCTGTCGAGGTTGTGCTGGGGCGAGGGCGTCCGGATGAGCACCACCGAGACGATCTCGTCGGCCCGGGTCGTTCGGATCGGGAAGGACGAGTTCCAGGCCACGTCGGCCGGGGCGTACGTGATCGACGGCCGCTCGCCGCGGAAGAGGTAGGGCGGGCTGAAGATCTCGAAGCTCGGGTCCTTCTCGTTGTTGGCGAACGGCCCTTCCGAGGTCCGCCTCCCGCCGTAACCGGCCCCGGCGGGCGCGTTGCCCCCCACCATGACGCGGCCGTCCGGGAGGAGGGCGGCGGTGATGTGGTACACGCGATCCCGGCTCGAGCTCGCCATCGGCGTCCATGTCCCGGTCCGGGGATCGAACAGCTCGGCCTGGTGCACCGGCATCTCGAAGCCGGGGAGCAGCGGTGAGTCCTTGTCCCCTCCGTTGGTGGCCAGGACGTTGCCGTCCGGGAGCAGGACGCCGTCGGAGGACCAGCGCCGGTTGTGCAACGGTCCCGTCGTGCGGGCGGTGACCCGGCCGTCCCTGGTCACGGTGGTGAGGGTCGAGAGGTTGGTGGCCAGGCCGGTGCCGGGCGAAGGCCCGAGGGTCCCGCCGAAGGTGAGCATGGTGGCCTCGGAATAGGGCGGCCGGAGCGGGAGCATGACCTCGAAGGCGCCGCCCCGGGCCCCGCCCAGGGCCGGGCCGACCGTCTCCCACTGCCCGGTGCCCGGATCGAAGAGCTTCTGGAAGGCCCACTCCGACTCGTCGACGGCGTAACCGAACGGTCCCCACGTCTCGCCCACGCCGTTGTAGAGCACCCTGCCGTCGGGCATGACATGCAGGCGGGGATACAGCGGCAGGGACGTCTCGGATCCCGGGCCGGTGGTGGCCGTCCAGCGGTCGAGGGCGGGATCGTAGAGCTCACTCCGGCGGACCTGGCTCAGCTGGGTGTCCTTCACCATCCTCGTCATCCCGCTGGCGGCCAGCACCCGGCCGTCGGCCAGGGTGACCAGCGTCGGATACCAACGGCCGTAGTGCATGTCCGCCGCCGGCGAGAACGTGCTCGTCTCCGGGTCGAACAGGCGGGCGGCCCGGATCCCCTCCAGCTCGGCCACGCCCACGTCGGCGGGATCGCCCCGGTCGCGGTCCATGAGGGACGGCTGGTTGTAGTAGTCGGTGCCGCCGGCCAGGAGGAGCCGGCCGTCGGCGAGCTGGGCCACGTCGGAGCAGAAGAGCGCACCGTCGTTGTCCTGGACGTCGTCCGGCGGGGAGGTCGGCTCCCGGGGAGGGCCGCCGAGCCGCCCCCAGGCGCTGCCCACGAAACCGTCGCCCGGCCGGCCGGGGATGCCGGCCACCCCGAAGGGGTCGGCGTTGGTGTCGTCGGCCCCGGGCTTGATCTGGGGATTCGTGGCGCCGCCGTCCTCGGGAGTGGGGATCGTCCAGGTGGGCTCCGGCCCCCGCAGGTCGAGCACCCGGGCCCGGTCGGACCGCGACCGGGGACTGAGCTCGAACGCCTGCCCGAAGCGGACGTTCTCGTCGCCCTCGACGCCGTTGACGTAGAAGATCCGGCCGTCGGGGAGGACGGCCATCTGGACGGCGGCGGGCTTGCAGACGATCTCGCCGCCGGCGGTGGGGGCACAGCGGGGGACCTCGGCGCCGCCCTCCTCGAAGGGCTGTGTCCACCGGCCCACGAGGATCGGCGCCTCGGCGGCGGCGCCGGTGGGGGAGGCGGGGGCGAGCGTGAGGGCGGCCGGCAGGAGCAGGGTGAGTCCGAGGTCGAGCCACCGAGCCGCACGTCGCCGCATGACCATCCCTCCCGCCAGCCGCGGACCACCCGACGGTAACGGCGCCGGGATTCCCGCACTGTCAGGCGGGCGACACGGCCAGCATGACGCCGGCGACGGACGGGGCCGTCAGGCGAGCAGGCCGACGGCGCGCCGCTCGAGGGTGTCGAGGCCCAGCTCCCGGGCGGTGGCGAGGACCTGGTCGAGGAGATGGCGGGCCTGATCGACGTCCCCCGGCCGGCGGCCGAGGAGGAGCGCACGGGCCCATTCGAGCCGGGTGCGGGCTAGCCAGGTGGGGGCGCCGATCCGCTGGTGGATGACCTCCGCCTCGGCGAAGTGGGTTTCCGCCCCGGTCGGATCCCCGAGCGACAGGGCCAGGCCGCCGAGGTAATGGGCCACGGCCCCCGTCCAGACGATGCCCTGTCCCGCCACCCGGTCGGCGTAGGGGAGGAGCAGGTCGTAGAGGACGGTGGCCGCCGGCGCCTCGCCCAGCTGAGCGGCCACCGCCGCGCTGCGGGTCTCGGTCACGATCCAGTTCGGGTCAGGGGGGACTTCGGTGAGGCTCCCGGCCAGGGTCTCGAAGGTGGCCCGGGCCTCGTCCTCGCGGCCCAGCTCGCAGTAGGCCTGCGCCAGCATCGCCCGCGTCTCGGGACCACCGACGACCGCCTGGGACGGGTCCGCCTCGGCGTGGCCCAGCTGGTGCACGGCGTCGGCCAGCTTCGGCACCAGCTCACCGAGGCGGCCCTGCTCGAGGCGGATCTGGAAGCGCTGGACGCCGTAGTGCATGCGGACCTCGGACAGGGGCTGGGTGGCCAGGCCGATCTCCAGGGCCTCCCGGGCCACGACGTCGGCCTCCTCCACCCGTCCGGCCAGGAGGACCCGGCCCGCCCGGGGGAAGGTGGCGAACCACAACAGCGCCCGCTCCACTTCCGAGGCACTCTCCTGGGCTTCGCCCAGGTGGCGGTCGGCTTCCCCGACGTCGGCCCGTTCCATGGCCGTCTCGAAGCTGTAGAGGGAAGCCCACACCTTGACGAAGGGATCTCCGAGACCGGTCGCCAGCGTTCGCAGCTCGTCGGCGGCGGCGCGGCGCTCCTCGAGCTGGGAGGGATCCCAGATGGCGGCGCAGCGGGAGAGGAGGACGGTGGCCAGGGTGGACGGGTCGCCCAGACCCCGGGCCAGAGCCAGGGCCTCGTCGCTCAGCTCCTGCCGGTGACGGCGATCGGCGGCGAACATGCTCTCGGCGGCGAGGACGGCGAGGAGAGACGCCCGGATGAGGTCCTGGCGGTCCCCTCGGGAGCGCAGGGCCGATTCCAGGACGGCCACCCGGTCGCCGGCGACGAGGCTCTGCTCCCACAGGCCCCGGTACCCGGCGAGACCGGCCCGGGCCAGCCGGTCGACGTCGCCCAGCCGTTCCGCCCGCTCGGCCGCCTCCCGCAGGACGGCCCGGTATCCCGTCTCGCCACTGCGGTGCTCGGCCTCGCCCAGACCGATGAGGAGGTCGATCCTCCACGTCTCGTCGGGCGGGTCGTCCGCCACCTCGGCCAGCTCGAGCGCCTGGAGGTAGTAGGCCACCGCCTCGTCGTGGGCCAGCTGGGCCAGGGCCCGGTCGCCGGCCCGGGCGGCATAGCGTGCCGCCCGGAGGGCGTGGGTCGCCGGAGCCGAGGCCAGCCCCCAGTGGTGGGCCAGGGCGGGCAGGTGGTCGTCGAGGCGATGGCCGTGGACCACCTCGACGGCTTCGGCCACCCGGCGGTGGAGGGCCACCCGGCGCAGCGCCGAGAGCCCGTCGTAGACCGTGTCCCGCACCAGCGAGTGGGCGAAGCGGTACCGGCCGCCGCCCGCCTCGATCACGAGGCGGGCCTCGGTGGCCTCCTCCAGGGCGGAGATCAGCTCCTCGCCCTCGAAGTCGCCCGCCACCTCGACCACCCCCGGCTCGAAGGCGGCCCCCACCACCGCCGCCGTCCGCAGGGCCTGGATGGCCTCCCGGGAGAGGCGGGCCAGGCGTTTCCCCACCACCTCCCGCACGCCTTCGGGGATGCCGAGCTGCTCCACCGGGTGCCGGGCCGCCCACCGGCCGTCCTGCTGCTGGATGGCCCCCGTCTCGACCAGGTGGCGGAAGATCTCGCGTACGAAGAACGGGTTGCCCTCGGTCTCCTCGTACACGGCCCGGGCCAGGGGCAGGTCCTCCTCGGTGAGGACGTGGCCCGCGGCGCGCTCCATCCAGGCGGCCACCCCGGCGAGATCGAGCCCGGCGAGGGAGAGGCGCTCCACGCCGCTCTGGCGCCGGAGATCGGCCAGCACCTCGACCAGGGGATGGTCATGACCCAGTTCGGTGTCCCGGTAGGCCCCCAGGACCAGGGTCCCCTTCACCTCGGGGGAACGGGCGACGTGGCGGAGCAGCAGCAAGGTCGGTTTCGCCGCCCACTGCAGGTCGTCGAGCACGAGCAGGAGCGGCTCTTCGAGCGAGATGGCGGCCAGCCAGCCGGCGACGGCGTCGAACAGCCGGTAGCGCTCGGTCTCGGGGTCGGAGTGGAGCGGCGGTGGGAGGCCCGGGAGCAGCTCGCTGAGCTCGGGCACCAGGCGCGCCAGCTCTCCTCCGTAACGGCCGAGGCGCTCACCGAGATGGTCCGGTGGGACATGGTCCACGAAGTGGCGGAGCGCTTCCACGAATGGCTGGTACGGGACCCCGAGGTCCTCGTCGCAGCGCCCCGCCAGCACGAGCCCGCCTCCGGAATGGACCCGGGCCGCCAGCTCGGCGGCCAGCCGGGTCTTGCCCACGCCGGGCTCTCCGGAGAGCAGGCCCAGGCGGAGCTCGCCCGCCCTGATCTCCTTCCACAGCTGCTCGAGCCGTTCGAGCTCGGCGTCCCGGCCGACGAAGACCCGCCCGATCTCCGTCAGGAGCGCCGGGAGCGGAACGGCCGAGAGCAGGATCCGCTCCCAGAGGATCTCCACCGTGGGGACCGGCTCCGGGAGGCCCTTCAGCTCGAGGGGGCCCACCGGGGAGAACACCTGCCCCGGGCTCGACCGGGCCAGGAGGGTGACGAGCTCCGAGGCGAGGATCTGCCCGCCGTCGGCGGCGGCGCAGAGCCTGGCCGCCTCGATGACGGGCCGGCCGTGGACATCCCGGTCTTCGACGGTCACGTCCCCGGCGGAGAGGCCGATCCGGATGGCCAGCTCGGACGTCGACTTCGCCGGCCGGTTCAACCGGTCGATGGCCTGCTGCATCACCACGGCGGCGGCGACGGCGGCGGAGGCGCCGTCGAAGCTGGCCATGATGCCGTCGCCCAACCCCTTGACCACCCGCCCGCCCTGGGCCTCGACGGCTTCGGCCAGGAGCCGGTCGTGACGGCGGCGGAGGTCCTCGGCGGCCTGCTCTCCCAGGCGAGCGGGCAGCCCGGTGGACTCGACCAGGTCGGTGAAGAGCACCGTGACGGTGGCCCGGCCCATCCCGGCCGCCTAGGTTCCCGAACGAGGCCCGTGCATGGGCGCGCTAGTGATGGTCGCGGTCGTCGGCGAAGCAGACGTGGATGGCGCCGATCTTCGGGTCGCGCTCGCCCGGGACGGCAACCCACTCGAACCTGTCGATGCAGTGGTGCCAGGACGAGTAGGGATTCTCCGCCGTCGTCTCCCAGTCGGAACCGAAGGAGACATCGTGGTCCCGGGTGGTGCCGACCCGGACACTGAGGGGGTCCAGGATGATTTCCCGCTTCAAGGCTTCGAGGACCAGGAGCGCTTGCTCCTTGTTGCTCGCCACCACGCGGCCCTCGTGGTTGGTCACGGTGACGTCCGGAGCGAGCAGGGTACAGACGAGGTTGTCCGGGTTCTCCCTCCACTCGTCGATGCCGGTGTCGACCCACTGCTGGTAGCCATCGGCGAGGGCCTGGTTCTTGTCGAAGGCCTCATCCATGGGGGCTCTCCTTCCGCCCTGGTTGCTGCCCGGAACTCGAGGGCCGGTGGGCGACGCTCGACATCGTCCCCGGTGCCGTGCAGAGTGTACGGGTTCGCTCCGGTGAGGTGCCGGTCAACCAGGAGGGGAAGCGGATGGGGCTGACCGAGCAGGCGCCGCAGGTCGGCACCCGGGACGGGGCCGATGCGGCGGCGGCGCTCGCCGCCGGGAGGGTCCTGTTCGCCGTCAAGGGCATCTACGGCCTGTCCAAGCACAGCATCCGGCTGCCGCTCAACGAGCGGGAGTCGATCGAGTCGGGGCAGATCTGCGCCACCGCCGACCCCGACGCCGACCCCTCCTGCAACCTGGGCGTGATCGACTTCGAGCGGGGCCTGCTCACCATCCGCTACGGAGCCCAGGCCATCTTCCCGGGGCTCTACCAGCTGTTGAGCGAGGGCCGGTACGACCCGGGCCTGCTGCACCCCGTGCGGGCGGTGGCCACCGACCAGTGCACCCTGACCCCCGACTACCGGGCCTGGCGGGCCCTGGGCTGCCTCGAGTTCCTGCCCGGATCGATCTGGTCCGGCGCCGACGGCGGTTGAGACGCCCGCATCTCCTCCAGTTCGGAGGAGTCGCTCCTGGCCCTGGCTGAGGGCCGACCCGTCCACGTGGGATTCGACACGACCTTCACCATCAACTGGCCCGAGCAGCTGGGTGGCGGTTCGGTGATCCTCGAGCTCGTCGGCGGCATGGCGCTCGTGCCCCTCCTCGGCGCCTGATCGCGCCGGGGGTGCTTCCCTACCTCAGCAACCGGCCGCCGGCCTTCGCCTTCCTCACCCACTACCGGGACGCCCGGGACCTCGACCGGATCGGTGCCGCCGCCTTCCTGCGGCGCTACAGCGACGGGGAGGCCTCCTTCCGCCAGAAGATGTGCTCGTTCCCGCCCATCGTGTGCGGCGAGATCACGGTCGGCTTCGGGGCGCTGCGGGGCGAGGTCGTCGTCGTCATGCGGATGCCCGACGAGGTGCTCGGCCCGGGGGGCGAGCGGGCGGTGGCGGACGGGCTCGGCGTCGTGCTCCGGCGGGGGGCCTCGGTGGTGGGCCTGGGGGCGCTGACCGCCCCCGCCACCGCCGGCGGCCGCCGCCTGCTCCGGTACCTCCCTCCGGGGGTGACCCTGACCAACGCCAACGCCTACACGGCGGCCGTCGTCCGCCGCAACGTCGAGGAGGCCGCCGCCGTGCTCGGAAAAGGCCCTGGCGCGCGCGTGGGCGTGATCGGCTGCACCGGCTCGGTGGGGGTGCCGGCCAGCCGCCTGCTGGCCGGCGACGGCTATGACCTGGTGCTGGTCGGGCGGACCGGGGCGCGGGTCCGGAGCCGCCTCCCCCAGCTGGCCGGGCGGGCCCGGGTGGCCGCCGGCCTCGACTCGGTGGCGGACTGTGACGTGGTCGTGCTGCTCACGGCCGACGCCACGGCCCGCCTCGAGCCCCACCACGTGGCCGCGGGAGCCGTGGTCATCGACGTGGCCCAGCCCGGCAACGTCGACCCGTCCGCCTACGGGCAGTTCCGGGCCCGGGGGGCGGTCGTCGTCGAAGGCGGCCTGGTGCGGATCCCCGGCTACCGGTGCACCGTCGACATGGGCATGCCCGACCCGGGTGACACCGCCGCCTGTGTGGCGGAGTCGTACCTCTTCGCCCGGGAGGGCATCCGGGAGCACTCGGTGGGCTACCCCGAGCCCGAGCTGGCCGAGCGCCTCGAGCGGGTGGCGCTGCGCCGGGGGATCCACCCCCGCCCCCTCGACCTTCCCGGCGGCCGGGGAGCGATCTAGGGTCGGAGGGATGCACGACCCGCTGCTGCCCACCACCATCGCCGGCAGCCTGCCCAAGCCGGCCTGGCTGGCCGAGCCCGAGGTGCTGTGGGCCCCGTGGCGCCTGGCCGGCGACGCCCTGGCCGAAGGCACCCGGGACGCGGTGCGGGCCACCCTCAAGGAGCAGGAGGCGGCCGGGATCGACATCGTGAGCGACGGGGAGCAGTCCCGCCAGCATTTCGTCCACGGGTTCGTCGAACGGCTGGAGGGCATCGACTTCGCCCACCGGCAGCGGATCGGCATCCGGGCCGACCGCTACGAGGCGGACTGCCCCACGGTCACCGGGCCCGTCCGCCGGCCGGGGCCGGTCCACGCCGCCGAGGTCCGCTTCGCCCGGGCCCACACCGACCGGCGGCTGAAGTTCACCCTGCCCGGGCCCATGACCATCGTCGACACCCTGGCCGACGACCACTACGGCGACCGGGTCAAGCTCGCCTTCGCCTTCGCCGAGATCCTCAACGCCGAGGCCCTGGAGCTGGCCGCGCTGGGCGTCGACGTCATCCAGTTCGACGAGCCCGCCTTCAACGTCTACCTGGACGAGGTGCGGGACTGGGGCATCGAGGCGCTGCACCGGGCCATCGAGGGTGTCGGCTGCACCACCGCCGTCCACATCTGCTACGGCTACGGCATCCCGGCCAACATCGAGTGGAAGCGCACGCTGGGCGACGAGTGGCGCCAGTACGAGCTCACCTTCCCCCACCTGGCCGCTAGCCGGATCGACCAGGTGGCGCTGGAGTGCGCCAACTCCCGGGTGCCGCTGTCGCTCATCGGCCTGCTGGAGGGCAAGGACGTGCTGGCCGGCTGCATCGACGTGGCCGGCGACGCGGTGGAGACCGCCGAGGACGTGGCCGGCGTGCTGCGGGCCGCCCTCGAGTTCGTGGCGCCCGAGCGCCTCGTCGCCACCACCAACTGCGGGATGGCCCCGCTGCGCCGGGACGTGGCCTACGCCAAGCTGCGGTCGTTGGTGGCCGGCGCCGCCGTGGTGCGGGCCGAACTCGGCGGAGCCTAGGTG
>JBOGFE010000208.1:0-2078 GCA_050741935.1 Acidimicrobiia bacterium
GGTCGGCGCCGGCGCCCGCCCCGCCGGCGATGAGGGCGAGGCGGGAGAGCGTCTCCCACTCGTCGGGCATCCCCGGGTCACGGGGCAGGGTCGGCGGGCTGTAGTTGGCGACGTTGCGCAGGGCCAGCTGGAGCAGGAACAGGTCGTAGTGGCCCCGCTGGAGCGGGTCGGGCACGGGCAGGATCACGTCGGCGTGGCGGGTGGTCTCGTTCACGTAGGTGTCGACGCTGACCATGAAGTCCAGGCCGGCCAGGGCGGCGTCGAGCCGGCCGGCGTTGGGGGTGGAGAGCACCGGGTTGCCGGCCACGGTCACCAGCGCCCGCACCTGGCCCTCACCCGGCGTGTCGATCTCCTCGGCCAGGCAGACGACGGGTAGCTCCCCGAACGACTCGGGCAGGCCCCGCACCCGGCTGCTCCAGCGCCCCAGGGTCACCCCCCGGCCGGTGCCGGGGCGACCCCGGGTGTTGGCCGCCCCCGCCGCGGCCATGGCGAACATCGCCCCGCCGGGCCGGTCCAGGTTCCCGGTGAGCACGTTGAGCACGTCGACCAGCCATGACGTCAGGGTTCCGAACTCGACGGTGGTGGTGCCGATGCGGCCGTAGACGGCGGCCGTGGCCGCCGCCGCCAGGTCCCGGGCCAGGTGGGCCACGGTGCCGGGGTCCACCCCGGCGACCCGCCCCGTCACCTCGGGGGTGAACGGCCGGGCCAGGCGCTCGACCACGTCGACGCCCTTCACGTGGGCGGCCGCCGGCCCCAGGTCGACCAGGCCCTCGGCGAAGAGCACGTGGACCATCCCCATGAGGAGCTGGGCGTCGGTCCCGGGGCGGATGGCGACGTGCTCGTCGGCCTCTCGGGCGGTGCGGGTCGTGCGGGGGTCGACCACCACGAGGCGGCCGCCCCGGGACCGCAGGGCCTCCAGCCGCCCGGGCCAGTCGGGGGCGGTGGCCAGGCTGCCGTTGGAGTCGAAGGGGTTGGCGCCCAGGATGAGCAGGTGGTCGGTCCGGTCGACGTCGGGCACCGGCACCGACAGCTGCGAGCCGAACATGAGCCCGGCCGAGATCTCCTTGGGCCGCTGGTCGACCGTGCTGGCCGAGAAGATGTTGCGGGTCCCGAGGGCCCGCAGCAGGGGGCGCAGGTAGAGCTGGCCGGCGAGGTTGTGGACGTTGGGGTTGCCGACGTAGGCGGCCAGGGCCGGCCGGCCATGGGCGGCGATCACCTCGCCCAGCCGGCGGTCCACGACGGCGAAGGCCTCCTCCCAGCCCGCCTCCTCCAGCCGGCCGTCGGCGCGGACCAGGGGCGTCCGCAGCCGGTCGGGATCCTCGTGGAGGGCCTTGAGGGAAGAGCCCTTGGGACAGATGTACCCGTGGCTGAACACGTCGTCGCGGTCACCCCGGATGCGGGTGACGGTCGGACCCGCCAGGGCGATCTCGAGACCGCAGCCCGCCTCGCACAGCGGGCAGGTGCGGAAGGCGGTGGAGCCCGTCACCCCCGTAGCATGCCCGCCCGTCCGCCGTCACGGCGAGCCCGCCCTGGCTACCCCTCGTCGAGGTAGTCCCGCAGGCGCTGGGAGCGGGTCGGATGGCGCAGCTTGGCCAGGGTCTTCGACTCGATCTGGCGGATCCGCTCCCTCGTCACCCCGAACTCCTTGCCCACTTCCTCCAGGGTGTGGAGCTGACCGTCGTCGAGGCCGAACCGCAGGCGCACGACCCGCCGTTCCCGTTCCGAGAGCTGCTCGAGGGCCTCTTCCACCGCTTCGGTGAGCAGGGCCCGGGCGGCGGCGTCGGCCGGGGCGATGGCGCCGGGGTCCTCCACGAAATCGCCGAGCAGGCTGTCGTCCTCGTCGCCGACGGGCGCCTCGAGCGACACCGGCTCCTGGGAGATGCGCTGGATCTCCCGGACCCGCTCGGGGACCATGCCCAGCTTCTCCCCCAGCTCCTCCACCGTGGGTTCCCGGCCCTTCTCCTGCACCATCTGGCGCTGCACCCGGGTGACCTTGTTGATGGTCTCCACCATGTGGACGGGGATGCGGATGGTGCGGGCCTGGTCGGCGATGGCCCGGGTGATGGCCTGGCGGATCC
>JBOGFE010000209.1:0-7529 GCA_050741935.1 Acidimicrobiia bacterium
GCCAGCACCTGGTCCATGGCCGCCGGCAGGCCGGCCAGGCCGACCAGCAGGTCGTGGGCGCCGGCGGGCGCGTCCCCGCCCCTCACCTCGGTGGCCAGAGCGAGGGCGAGGAGGAAGCCGGCCGCCACCTGGGCGTAGAAGGCCTTGGTGGAGGGGACGCTCATCTCCACGTCGCGCCCGTCGGAGGTGTAGAGGACCCCGTCGGCCTTCTCCACCAGGTCGGAGTGGCGGCGGTTGACGATGGCCAGGACGGACGCCCCCCGGGCCCGGGCCAGGTCGACCGTCCGGTTGGTGTCGGTGGTGGTGCCCGACTGGCTGATGGCGATGACCAGGGTGTCGCCCATGTCGTCGTCGAGCCCGAAGCCCGACAGCTCGGTGGAGGGGAGGGCGGCCACCGTGATCCCGGCCGGGAGGAAGTCGAGGAGGGCGGTGGCCAGGCTCTGGCCGGCCACCGCCGATGTCCCCTGACCGATGACGAAGATCCGCCGGATGGCGCCCTTGGCCAGTCGCTGGCGCAGGTCGGCGGGCAGGGTCTCGTCGGGCAGGGCCACCGCCCGGCGGCCGTTGACCTCGGTCACCTTGCCCCGCAGGGTCTTGCGGAACGACGTGGGGGCCTCGGAGATCTCCTTCAGGAGGAAGTGGGGGAACCCGGCCCGGTCGACGTCCCGGGTGGTGATCTCGGCCGTGACCACCTCGGCCGGGGCGACGGGGAGGGGGGAGCCGTCGTAGGCCACGCGTTCCACGCCCTGGAGGGTGCCGGCCCCGGACCGGTCGAGGACGACGATCTGACCGCCGGTGGCCTCGCCGTCCATGCGGAGGTAGCGGGGGGTCTCCTCGATGAGCCCGTAGGGCTCGCTGGTGACCACGAAGGCGTCGCCTGCCAGCCCCACGTACAGGGCCTGGCCGCTGCCCCGCAGGGCCAGGAGCAGCCGGTCGGGGTCGTCGCCGGCGTGGGCGGCGATGGCCACGGAGCCCTCGAAGGCGGCCACCGTGTCCCGGAAGGCGGAGGGGGCGGGGGTGCCGCCGGCGATCCGGCGGGACACCAGCACCGGGATCACCTTGGCGTCGGTGGTGATCTCCGGGCGGGTGTCGAGGGAGTGGGCGGCGCGGAGCTCCATGTGGTTGTCGACGTCGCCGTTGAGGGAGGCGGCCACGTAGGGGGCGCCGGGACGGTTCGGCTCCTCCTGGTTGAGGGGGTGGGCGTTGGCCTCGCTGATGAGGCCGACGCTGGCCCAGCGGGTGTGGGCGACGATGGCGACTTCGGGGGACACCCCCGAATCCCCGGGGGCGGCCTGGGCGTCGGGCGCGGCCAGGGCCCGGTGGAGGAGGGCGTCGCCGGCGATGGCGTCCTTGAGGACCCGGATGTTGTCCCCCAGCTCGCCGATCTCGGCCGCCGCCTTGTACACGAAGGCCAGCCCGTCGGGGGTCGCCCGTACCGACGACGACCGGAAGAGGTCGTCGCCCGACCGGGCGGTGACCTCCGGGTCGTCCCGGTCGATGGCGTGGCCGGTGACGAAGAGGTGCAGACCGGCGGAGTCCCGGCCCCGCACCTCGAGGCGCTCCAGGGCGGAGAGGGTCACGTGGATCGCCCACCACGCCTCCAACCCCGGGGCGTCGGCCGGGCTGCCGGCCCCGGCCAGCTCGGCGATCGCCCGGGCGGCCCGCAGGCGGTCGTGGCGGATGGCCCACACGGCGTCCTTCAGCCGGATGAGGGCGGCATTGGCCGTCTCCAGGGGGGAGCCGTCCGGCGTGGGGCGGCCGGCGTCGAGGTCGGCTTCGATGCGCTCGAGGTCCCGGGTGGCCCCGGTCATGCTGTCCTCGAGGCGCTGCGCCAGCCCGGGGGAGCCGAGCAGGGCGCGGACGCCGCTCACGCCCCGCAGGGTCTGGTCGAGGGCCCCCAGCTGGTCGGCGGCGGCCGCCAGGTCGGCCCCGGGACCCGACAGCGAGGCCAGCGCCCGCTCGACGCCGGTCACCAGCCCGTCGGCATCGGGAGGGGAGGCGCCGGAGCGCCGGGTGAGGACAGCGACGATTCCGCACATGGACCAGAGGGTAAAGCCGGGAGCTTGACTTAGGTAGACCTTATAGAAACACTTGGAGTTCTCGAATTCAGGTGGAGGAGGCGGGCGCGTGGCGCGCTACACAGGGCCCAAGGTCAAGATCTCATCCGCCACAACCTCGACACCCTCGACGTCACCCCGCCCCCTTGGATGACCCTCGACGCCGAGGTCGTCTCGTTGACGGTCACGGCGGAGCCGACGCGCGACCAGATCAACACCCCGGTCAACGAGATGCTGGTCATCGAGCTCTACTCCCGCTGACGACTCCCCAACCGGAAGACCGGGCTTCAGCGGCCGAAGAGGGCCATCCACTCCTCGAGCGAGCGGGGCCGGAACACGTAGTTCTGCGCCCGGGTCTCGCCCATGGTGGCCGAGGGTTCGGGGGCGTAGAGGTGGCCCGGGTAGAGGACCACGTCGTCGCCGACCCGGGCCAGGCGCCGGGTGAGGCTGTCGTACATGGCTTCCGGGTCGCCGCCGGGCAGGTCGGTGCGCCCACAGCCCTCCAGGAACAGGGTGTCGCCGGCGATGAGCTTCCCGTCGACCAGGAAGCACTGGCTGCCGGGCGTGTGCCCGGGCGTGTGCATGAGCTCGATGTCGATGCCGCCGACGCTCACGACGTCGCCGGCGTCGTGGGCCACCAGCGGGTCGGTCACACCGGTGACGGCGGTGACGTAGCGGCTCTCGTCCCGGTGGACGTGGACGGGCACGTCGGCCCGCTCGAGGAGCTGGGGCAGCCCGGCCACGGAGAAGCCGAACATCTCCCCGCCCACGTGGTCGGGGTGGTAGTGGGTGGCCAGCACCCCGGTGAGGCGCATCCCGTCGGCCTCCAGTAGGTCGACCACCTCGCCGGGGGCGTGGGCGGGATCGACGGCCAGCGCTTCGCCCGTCTCCCGGTCACCGACGAGGTAGACGAAGTTGAGCATCTGGCGGGCGAGGGGGTCCGAGCGGGCCAGGTCCCGCCCCGAGAGCAGCTGGCGGAAGTAGAGCCGGTCGTCTCCCATGGCGCCCGGAGTGTAAAGGCGCCGGAGGCGGCGTCCTGACCCTGTTCGCTCCGAGGCGGCGCCGGAACCTGCCGTGAGGCTGACCCATCCGGGCGGGGAGCGGGCCATCGGTAGCATGGGCCGCTCATGTCCGAGCCCGCCAGCCCCCTCGAGCCGTCCCGGGACTCGTACCGCGCGCCGGTCGGCACCCACGACGTGCTGCCGCCCGAATCGGCCCGGTGGCAGCGCCTGGTCGACCTCTTCTCGGCCCGCGCCGCCCGCTTCGGCTACGGGCTGGTCATGACCCCGGCCTACGAGCACCTGGAGGTCTTCCAGCGCGTCGGGGAGGGGACCGACATCGTCCGCAAGGAGATGTACGAGTTCACCGACAAGGGCGGGCGCCGCCTCGCCCTGCGCCCCGAGGGGACGGCCCCGGTGGTGCGGGCCTATCTCCAGCACCGCCCCACCCCGCCCTGGAAGGTGTTCTACGTCGCCCCCCACTTCCGCCACGAGAAGGCCCAGCGGGGCCGGTACCGCCAGCACCACCAGGTGGGGGCCGAGGTGCTCGGGGTCGACGACCCCGAGGTCGACGTCGAGGTCATCGCCCTGGCCGCCGGGTTCCTGGGCGCCGAGGGCCTGGGCCTGAGCCGCTTCACCCTGGCCCTCAACTCGCTGGGCGACGAGGAGTGCCGCCCGGGGTACCTGGAGGCGCTGCGGGCCTACCTCCGGGCCCACGCCGACGACCTGTGCGCCGACAGCCGGGCCCGCATCGAGGACAACCCGCTGCGGGTGCTCGACTGCAAGGTGCCCACCTGCGTGGCCGTCACCGAGCGGGCCCCCCAGCTCACCGAGCACCTCTGCAAGCCCTGCGAAGCCCACTTCGAGACGGTGCAGCGGGGGCTCACCGCCCTCGGCCTCGAATACGAGATCGCCCCCCGGTTGGTGCGGGGTCTCGACTACTACACCCGCACCACCTTCGAGTTCGCCTCCGCCGCCCTGGAGTCGGCCCAGAACGCTCTGGGGGGTGGCGGCCGCTACGACCGCCTGGCCGAGGAGATGGGCGGTCCGCCGGCGCCGGGGATCGGCTTCGGCATCGGCATCGAGCGGGTCCTCATCGCCTGCGACGCCGAGGAGACCCTGCCGGCGCCCGCGCCGGCGCTGGACGCCTTCGTGGTCGACGCCACCGGCGCCGGCGGCCCCGACGTCACCGCCCTCCTCCACGAGCTGCGGGAGTCGGGGCTCTCCGCCGACCGGGCCTACGGCGGGCGCTCCCTCAAGGCCCAGTTCCGCCAGGCCGGCCGGGCCGGGGCCCGCTACCTGGTGCTGGTGGGCAAGGAGGAGATGGGCCGGGGCGCGGTGGCGGTCAAGGACATGGCCGCCGGGGACCAGGTGGAGGTCCCCCGTTCCCGCCTGGTGACCTACCTGCACGAGAAAGTCGACAGCGAACCATGATGCGCACCCATTACGCCGGCACCCTGCGGTCCAGCGACGAGGGCACCGAGGTGGCCCTGTGCGGCTGGGTGGCCCACCGCCGGGACCACGGCGGGGTGGTGTTCATCGACCTGCGGGACCGGGAGGGGATCGTCCAGGTCGTCCTCGACCCCGCCACCGCCGGCTGCGCCGAGGCCCACCACCTCCGCTCCGAGTGGGTCATCCGGGTGGAGGGCCGGGTGCGGCCCCGCCCCGAGGGGACGGTCAACGCCACGCTGCCCACCGGCGAGGTCGAGGTGGCGGCCAGCGCCCTGGAGGTCCTCAACCAGGCCGAGCCGCCGCCCTTCCCCCTCGACGACCGGGTCGAGGTGGACGAGACGCTGCGCCTGCGCCACCGCTACCTCTACCTGCGCCGCCCCGTCATGGCCGCCAACCTCACCACCCGGGCCAAGCTGATCTCGGCCATGCGCATCGCCATGGAGACCCAGGGCTTCATCGACGTCGAGACGCCCACCCTCACCCGCTCCACCCCCGAGGGGGCCCGCGACTTCCTCGTCCCCTCCCGGCTCCAGGGCGGGTCGTTCTTCGCCCTGCCCCAGTCGCCCCAGCTGTTCAAGCAGCTGCTGATGGTGGGGGGCCTCGACCGCTACTACCAGGTGGCCCGCTGCTGGCGGGACGAGGACCTGCGGGCCGACCGCCAGCTCGAGTTCACCCAGCTCGACGTGGAGGCGTCCTTCGTCGACCAGGAGGACATCCTCGGTGTCGTCGAGGAGGCGGTGGCGGCCGGCGTGGAGGCGGTGACGGGCGAGCGGCCCAAGCCCATCCCCCGCATGTCCTATGCCGACGCCATGTCCCGCTACGGCTCGGACAAGCCCGACACCCGCTTCGGGATGGAGCTGACCGACATCTCCGGCGTCTTCGCCGGCAGCGGGTTCCAGGCCTTCGCCGGCAAGACGGTCATGGGCCTGGTGGCGCCCGGGCGGGGGGACGCCCCCCGCAACCAGCTCGACGCCCTCACCGACCGGGCCAAGGCGCTGGGCGCCGCCGGCCTGGTGTGGATGCGGGTGCGGGACGAGCGGGCCCTGGAGGCGCCCGTGCTCAAGTTCCTCTCCGACGCCGAGCAGGACGGCCTGCGGGCCGCCCTCCAGCTCGCCCCCGGCGACCTGCTGCTCATCACCGCCGATGGGCACGCCCGCAAGGCCCAGACGGTGCTCGGCGCCCTGCGCCTCGACCTCGGCGACCCCAGCGGCCTGAGCGAGGGGCTCGCCTTCACCTGGGTGGTCGACTTCCCCCTCTTCGAGGCCCTCACCGACTCGGGCCAGCCCATCCCCGCCCACCACCCCTTCACCCGGCCCCACCCCGACGACGTCGACCGGCTGGATTCGGACCCGCTGTCGGTCCGGTCCCTGGCCTACGACCTCGTCCTCAACGGGGTCGAGCTGGGCTCGGGTTCGGTGCGTATCCACGACGCCGTGCTCCAGCAGCGGGTCTTCTCCCTGCTCGGGATCCACCCCGAGGAGGCGCAGGAGCGCTTCGGCTTCCTCCTCGACGCCTTCCGCTACGGCGCCCCACCTCACGCCGGCTTCGCCGTCGGGCTCGACCGCCTCACCATGATCCTCACCGGCCAGTCCTCCATCCGGGACGTGATCGCCTTCCCCAAGACCCAGTCCGGCGCCGACCCCCTCACCGGCGCCCCCGCCCCGGTGGAGGCGGCCCAGCTGCGCGACCTCGGGATCAGCCTGCCCCGACCCCACTAGGCCAGGCTCGGGGTTCACCCCGGCCCGACCGTCCTGGCCTGACGACGATGGGCTATGCCCGGCGTGATCCCTGTGGGCTAAGGGAACGTAGCTGCCCTGGTTTGGCCGCCTCGCGTCGTTGCCGCTGCGGGCCGGCGGCCTTACCTTGGCTCGAAATCCCCACGCGGTGTGGAGGCGAAGACCTGCGGCCGGATATTGGTCACGGCGACCGCAGCGAGCCAGTCGTGAACCCGGCCCACCGCCTCTTTGTGAGAAGGGCGGCTATGGGTGCAGTCCTGCGGGCACCGCGGCGCGACGCGGCCGCGATCCGACCGTCCGGTCATCCGGACCCGTCGGCGGCGCCGGCTGTCGTCCCCCTGGTCCGGGCCGGCCAGGCCGGCGTCGCAGTGGTGGGTGCCAAGGCGGCCAACCTCGGCCGGGCCCTGGAGGCCGCCCTGCCCGTCCTCGACGGGTTCGTGATCACCACCTCGGCCGTGGCCACCCTGGCCGCCGGGCCGTCGGCGGCCTCGGATCAGGTCCTGGCCGAGATCCTCCCCGCCTTCTCCGACCTGGCCGGCAACGGCGGGCGGGCCCTGGTGGTGCGCTCCTCGTCGCCGGTGGAGGACCAGTCGGCCTCGTCCATGGCGGGTCGCTTCACCTCGGTGGTGGACGTGTCCGGCTGGGACGCCTTCCTCGATGCGGTGCAGGCCGTGGCCCGCTCGGCCCGCCGGCCCGGCGACCCGGGCGAGGCGCCCATGGCCGTGCTCGTCCAGGTTCACCTCGAGCCCCGCTTCGCCGGGGTGCTCTTCGGCCTCGACCCCGTCTCCGGCCGCCACGACCGCCGGGTGGTGTCGGCCGTCGAGGGCGGCCCGCAGCAGCTCGTGAGCGGCGAGGTCGACGGGACCCGCTACCTCCTCGGTCCCCGGGGCCGCCGGCTGGAGGTGGACGGCGAGCCGCTGGCGCTGCGCCGCCGTGAGCTCCGGGCGCTGTGCCGCCTGGCCCGCTACGCCGCCCTCACCTTCGGAGCCCCCCAGGACGTCGAATGGGGGCTGGCGCCCGACGGTTCCCTGTGGCTGCTGCAGTCCCGGCCCATCACCGCCGCCGGACCGCTTTCCGTCCGGGGTCCGGTGTTCGGACCCGGGCCGGTGGCCGAGACGTTCCCCGAGCCGCTCCGCCCCCTGGAGGAGGAGCTGTGGGTGCCGCCGCTGCGCCAGGCCATGGCCGCCGCCCTGCGCCTGACCGGCGCCGCCTCGGGCCGGGGCCTCGCCGCCTCTCCGGTGGTGGTCACGGTCGGAGGCCGGGTGGCGGCCGACCTCGCCCTGTTG
>JBOGFE010000210.1:0-4121 GCA_050741935.1 Acidimicrobiia bacterium
GGTGGAGGCCGAAGGCGGGCGCGACGGCCGGCCCGCCGCCGTCCGGGTCGAAGCGGTGACCGTCCCCCACGAGGGCTGGGGAATGGGCGGGGGTGTGGTGTCGACCGCCGCCCCCGCCGCCGAGGCCGCCCGCCGGCTCCTGGCCGGGGCGGACACACCGGTCGGGGTGGTGGCGCCCGAGCGGGCCTTCGAGCCGGCCGGGTTCCTCGCCGCCCTGGCCGGGACCGGCTGCCGGGTGGAGGTACTCGACCCCTGGCCCGGAGTGAGGCGAACTTAGACTGGGGTCGTGAAGCCCAGGGATGGCATCACGCCGTCCCGGCGGCGGCACCGGCCCCCCTTGCTCGCCGTCGGGCTGGCCCTGACGGCCACGCTCTTCTTCGTGCTGCCCCTGGCCGGCCTCCTGTGGCGGGCACCGTGGGGCAGCCTGGCCGGTGACCTGGCCAGTCCCGAGGTGCGCACCGCCCTGCGACTGTCGCTCGTCACCTCGCTCCTGGCCACGGCACTGTCGTTCCTGTTCGGCGTGCCCCTGGCCTGGGTCCTGGCCCGGACGCAGTTCCCCGGCCGGCGGCTGCTCCGGGCCCTGACCACCCTGCCCATGGTCCTGCCGCCGGTGGTCGGGGGCGTGGCCCTGCTCTTCGCCTTCGGACGGCGCGGGCTGCTCGGCCAGTGGCTCGACTCCGCCTTCGGGATCCGGTTGCCCTTCACCACCGCCGGGGCGGTGATGGCCGAGGCCTTCGTGGCCATGCCCTTCCTGGTCATCACCACCGAGGCCGCCTTCCGCACCCTCGACCGCCGCTACGAAGAGGCCGCCCATACCCTGGGCGCCAGCCGCTGGACGGTGTTCCGCCGGGTCACGCTCCCCCTCGCCACCCCCGCCCTCGTCGCCGGCGGGGTGTTGTGCTGGGCCCGGGCCCTGGGCGAGTTCGGGGCCACCATCACCTTCGCCGGCAACTTCCCCGGCACCACCCAGACCATGCCCCTGGCCGTGTACCTGGCCCTGGAGTCGGGCCGGAACTCGGCCATCGTCCTGTCCCTGGTCCTCCTGGCCGTGTCG
Organism: Acidimicrobiia bacterium; assembly: GCA_050741935.1. GTDB lineage: Bacteria > Actinomycetota > Acidimicrobiia > IMCC26256 > BP-133 > CAWBJP01. The sequence goes on from JBOGFE010000210.1 coordinate 1,055, forward strand.
CTGATCGTGCTGGTGTCACTGCGGGACCGCTGGCTCGGGCTCGGCTCGTGAGCTTCCGGCCATGAGCCTCGAGGTCGAGGTCGAGCTGCACCTCGGCGCCCTTCACCTCCGGGTGAAGCTGGACGTGGCCCCGGGGGAGACGGTGGCCCTCCTCGGGCCCAACGGCGCCGGGAAGACCACCCTGCTGCGGGTCCTGGCCGGCCTCCAGGCCTTCGACTCAGGCCGGGTGGCGCTCGACGGCACCGTCTTCGACGACGGAGACGTGCACCTGCCGCCCGAAGCCCGTCCGATCGGCGTGGTGTTCCAGGACTACCTGCTCTTCCCCCACCTCTCGGCCCTGGAGAACGTCGCCTTCGGCCTGCGCTCCCGGGGGATGCACCGGAATGACGCCCGCCGGCGGGCGGTGGATTGGCTGGAGCAGGTCGGGCTGGGTGGCCATCAGGGGTCGCGGCCCGGGCAGCTGTCGGGCGGTCAGCGGCAGCGGGTGGCGCTGGCCCGGGCCCTGGCCACCGAACCCCGCCTGCTGCTGCTGGACGAGCCGCTGGCCGCCCTCGACGCCAGCACCCGCCTCGAGACCCGCCGGGAGCTGCGCCGCCACCTGGCCGACTACGAAGGGGTGCGCCTGGTTGTCACCCACGACCCCCTCGAGGCGGTGGCCCTGGCCGAGCGCCTGGTGGTGATCGAGGACGGCCGCCTGGTCCAGACGGGCACGCCCGAGGAGATCAGCCGCCGGCCCCGGACCCGCTACGTGGCCGACCTGGTCGGGGTCAACCTGCTGCGGGGTTGGGCCGAAGGGGACCGGGTGGTCATCCACACCGGCGCCACCCTGACCGTGCCCGACGCCGGCCAGGGCGAGGTCTTCGCCGTCGTCCACCCCCGGGCCGTGGCCCTCTACCGCCGGCCCCCGGAGGGCACCCCCCGCAACGTCTGGCAGGGCAGCGCCGACGGGCTCGACCGGGAAGGGGAGCGGGTCCGGGTGCGGGTGGGAGGACCGATCCCCATCGTCGCCGAGGTCACCCCGGCGGCGGTGGCCGACCTGGCCCTGGCCGACGGCGGGCCGATCTGGGTCTCGGTCAAGGCCACCGAGATCACCGTCTACCCCGTATAGGGCACTTCGGCGGCGGGTTCCGGGGCCGGGCGGGGCGGCCGTTAACGTCGCCCCATGCTCGCCGCCTACGCCGAGAAGCTCGGCCTGCCCGATTTCCTGGACGGACTCGTCATCGGCGACCGCCCCGATCCCGACCCGCCCGCCGGCTGGGAGGTGGCCGGGGTGAAAGCCGCCACCCTCAACCCCCACGACGTGTGGACGCTCAAGGGCCAGGTCGGGTTCCCCTTCGAGCCACCCGTCATCCTGGGCTGCGACGGGGCCGGGACGGCACCGGACGGCACCGAGGTCGTCTTCTATCCGGTCATCCCCCACCCCCAGGGCCTGCGCATGCTCACCGACGGGATCGACGGGACCTTCGCCCCCAAGGTGGCCCTCCCGGCCGCCAACCTGGTGCCCAAGCCCGCCCACCTGAGCTTCGAGGAGGCGGCCGGGCTGGGGACGGCCTGGCTCACGGCGTGGCGGATGCTCTTCTCCCGGGCCCGGCTGCTGCCCGGGGAGCGAGTGCTGGTCCAAGGGGCCAGCGGCGGCGTGTCGACGGCGGCGATCATGCTCGCGTCCGCCGCCGGGGCCCACGTCACGGTCACCTCCCGCAAGCCCGCGGCCCTGGAGCGGGCGGCCGGGATCGGTGCCCATGACGGCGTCGAGACCGGCGGGCGGCTCCCGCAGCGGGTCGACGTCGTCATCGAGACCGTCGGCAAGGCCACCTGGAGCCATTCCCTCAAGTCACTCAACCAGGGTGGGCGCCTGGTCGTGGCCGGCGCCACCACCGGCGCCGACCCCTCGGCCGACCTCAACCGGCTGTTCTTCCGGGAGATCTCGGTGCTGGGCTCGGCCATGGGCTCGCTGGCGGAGTTCAAGGCCATGTGCCGCTTCGTGGAGCACGCCGGCCTCCATCCACCGGTCTCCGCCGTCTACGACGGGCTCGAGCGGGTGCCCGAGGCGATGCGGACCCTGGAGGCGGGCGAGATCTTCGGCAAGCTGGTCATCCACCCGGCCGGCGCCTAGCCAGGCCGGAGCGATTTGAGCCCTGCTAGGGCCACGATCGCTCTGGCCTTGTGGGGACGGGCTCCGCGGCCCTCAGCGGGCGCCCTCGAAGGCGGCGGCCGTGACGCCGCGCCCGGCCAGCTCGGCCAGGAAGGGCACCGGCTCGAACAGGGCGCCCAGGCCGTGCACGCCGGTCTGGGTGACGGCCGGCTCCCCCAGCCCGGCCAGCCACCCCGCCGCCACCCCGAGCACGGTGCCGGCGGCGAAGCCCATCCGGTCCACCACCCCGTAGACGAGCACCTCCTCGGCCCGGCCCCGCCGGCCCCGCACCTCGACCCAGGTGGCGCCCCAGTCGCCCTCGACCTCGGGTGGGCGCCGGGTTCTCCGGCGATACGCCTCGGCCTGATTCCGGGCCACCCGCATCGAGACCCGGTTCAGCCGGGGCAGGGCGCCGACCAGCAGCTGGGCCTGGGCCGAGGCCGCCCGCCGGCAGTCGAGGCCGCCGACGGGGTCGGGGAACCACACCACCTGGCGCCCGCTGCCGGCGCGTTCGCGCACCCAGGCGCCGTCGCGCCACTCCAGGGCCACGCCCTTGTAGGACCGGTGGAGCCTGCCCGCACAGGCGGGCCCGGCCCAACCGGCCCGGGCCACGTGGACCTCGTTGGCCACCTCCAGGGCGCCGGCGGCGTGGCGGGCGAGGACGTCGGACAGGCCGGGGGCGAGTCCGCAGGCCGCGGCCACGGAGATGCCCGCCTCCCGGGCGGCGTCGTCCAGGTCGAGGAGGCTGCGGACCCGGTCGGGGTCGTCCGAGGAGCAGGCGACGGGCACCCGGCGCTCCAGGCCCCGCTCCACCACCGCCCGCTCCACGCCGGCGTCGGCGGCCACCGCCACCGCCGCCACCCCTGGCGGGAGCGGGTCGGCCGGCGACCAATCGATGGCCTCGGCCAGCGGGCCGAGCGCCTCGGCCACCTGCGC
>JBOGFE010000211.1:0-15012 GCA_050741935.1 Acidimicrobiia bacterium
GCGCCAGGCCGCGGGGCGCCGCCGGGCCGGGGGCGGCCGTCACCGTCACCTGCGTCACCAGCTCCCGCTCGATCCAGGTCATCGCCGCGGCGGTGGCCCGGCCGGGATTGAAGAACATGTCCGCCACCAGCGCCCGGCGGACATCGGAGTGCTCCGAGGGATCGGACAGGCAGGCCTCGATGTCCTTGACCGCGCTGGCCGGGTTGTGGGACAGCCGGCCGCCCTTCCGCCCCCAGGTGTCGAGGTCGATCCTGGCTCCCTTGGCCACGGTGATCTCCACCAGCTCCGGCACGTCGAGGAACACGATCGGCCGGTCGAGCAGGGCGAACTCGTTGGCCACCGAGGAGGCGTCGGTGATGAGGAGGTCGGCGATGAACAGGCTGGCGACGACGTCGGCGTGGCGGACGAGCCTGACGTGGTCGTTCTCCAGCGGGGCCAGGCGGGCCGCCCAGTCGACGGAGGTGTGGGGATGGTCGTGGAGCTTGACGAGCAGGTCGAAGTCACCGGCGCCGCCCAGCCGGGTGATCAGCTCCTCCCCCATGGTCTCGAGCGAGTTCCGCTTCTCGCCGGTGGGGGCGTAGAGGAGGACGGGCCGCTCGCCGGTCACGCCATGGCGCTCGAGCTCGGTCCGGCGGTCGAGCGATCCGTCGAGGAGCCGGTCGGTCTTGGGGAAGCCGATGTCGACACCCCGGGGATCGTCCGGGGCCAGGATCCCGGCCTCGTGGAAGGCGCGCTTCATGTACGGCCCGAGGAGGAAGTAGTGGTCGGCCCCGTCGGTCTCGGGCCGGACGGCCCGGTTGCGGAACGACATGCCGTGGAAGATCTGGACCCGCCGGCCGACCCGTCGGGGCTCGATGCGGCGGCTGTTGGCCGCGAACATCACGTCGTAGTCCCGGCCGGCGAGATGGCCCACCGGGGTCACGACACCGTCCGGGAAGGTGAAGTGCCGGTACATCTCCCGGTAGTCGTACACGTAGCCCCCGAGGGCGTACTCCGACTTCGAACGGGTCCCGCCCGAGACCTCCACCTCGACACCCGGATCGGCGCTCAGGTGGTCGTAGATCGGTTTGAAGCACAGGAAGTGGACGGGCGCGTAGCCGGTGAAGAGGACCCTCACCGCCCGACGACCTCGGCCAGCTCTCCGTGCAGGGCCGGGAAGACCTCGGTTCGGGCCCGGTGCAGGTCGTGAGGAAAGTCGATCTCCACCCACGGGAGGCCGGCGATGTCGACGCACCCGATGGCCGTCGAGGCCGCCACGTAGCTGATGGCCACGGCCAGCCAGGACAGCCGGCCGTGCCGGGCGACGATCTCCTCGCCGGCGTCGAAGATCCGGGTGGCGGTGGCCGCCGACAGCCGCAGGATGCCCACGTTCTCCCCGTGGGTGCGGCCCGGGGGCAGATCCTTGGCCATCTCCACCAGCCGGCCCCCGGACACCGTCACCTTCATGTGCTCGTCTTCGTGGCCGGAGCCCGAGTCGTAGACGAGGGCGTCCCCTTCTGCCTTGAGCAGCCGGCCGAGCACGTCGGGATGGAAGTAGACGTCGGAGTTCATGACCACGAGGTCGGTGTGCACCAGCGGGCGGCTGAGGAGGAACGAACAGAGGCTGTTGGTGTCGGCGAACCGTTCATTCACAACGAAGTGGGCCGACTTCCCGGCCGCTCTCCGCACCCGGTGCTGCTGGAAGCCGACGACGATGAGGACGTCGTGGATGCCGGCGTCGGCCAGCGCCCGCAGCTGGTGGTGCAACAGGGAGACGCCCCCCACCTCGTGGAGGCACTTGGGCCGGGCCGGCGCGGCGCTGCCGTTGAGCCGGCAACCTCGACCCGCGGCCAGGATGATCGCCTGCACGCGCGCCCCCTCAGGCCGCCCCGGGCGGGTTGTTCCCGGCGGCCTCTTCAATACCAGCCCCAAGCAGTGGCACCGCGGGCCTGGACAACGGCTCGCTCCCCCCTGCGACCGGTGCGGCCCCTTCACCGATCGCGCGAACTACCTAGCGATCCAATCCTAATGTTAGTGATCGCTTCACCTTCTCGTTCCCAGCCGGTTCTGGTGGCGTTCAGCTTCGATCTGCTAAGAGGCTGGCGCCGTCAGGTTGCCCCGGTGTCTAGCGGGGGTTGAAGGCCCAGTAGACGCCGCCGAAGTGGCGGTGATCGTCGCCCCAGCTCTCCATGGCCATGTCCTGGAAGCCGGCGGCGGCGAAGCTGGCGAACCAGTGCTCCGGGAGGAGGAATCCCTGCTGGGGCCGGCCCGGCGAGGTGGGGGCGTTCCACCAGCCGTCGAAGAGCGCCAGGACGAGCGACACCGGCGAGGGAAGCTCGCCCGAGTAGTGCGAACCCTCGCCCAGCACGAGCACGCCGCCCGCGTTGAGCCGGGAGCGGAACCGCTCCAGGGTGGACGCCAGGTCCTTGGCCACGTGGAGGCAGTTGGTCGAGAAGATGACGTCGAAGGACCCGATGCCGTTGAGGGGGGCGTCGATGTCGACCAGCGCCGTCTCCAGCGGGACGCCGGGCAGGTCTCCGGCCAGGCGGTCGAGGAAGCTCTGGCGGACGTCGCTGAGCACGAAGCGCTTGGTGTTGCGCAGGTCGGCGGCCAGGCGCCGGGTGGTGCCGCCGGTCCCCGCGCCCAGCTCCAGGACCTCCTTGCCGGCCAGGTGGGGCCCGAGCGCCCGGGCCACGCCGTGGCCGTAGACCGCGCAGACCACGTCGCGGGCCTGGAACGCTTCCCACAGCTTGCCGCCGCCCTGGCGGATGATGTCACCGGCGCCGGTGCGGCCGGCGACGAAGTCCTCGAGGTGCTCGTCGAGCAGATCGAACCAGGCCAGGGTGGCCTCGATGCCCTCCGGGGCGGGCGCCGCCGGGGCGTCCGGACGGAAGCACCGGGCGCTCACGATGCGCTGGGCGACGTCGACCAGGTAGGCCCGCTGGGCATCGACCGGCTCGAGCGTGGCCGCCCGGGTGGCGATGCGCAGCGCCACCGGTTCGATGTGGTCGTACAGGCCGGGAAGCAGTTCGTTCATGGCGAGACCTCCACCGACGTGCTTCGGCACCGCCCTGATCCCTCCCTACGGCTCCGGCGCCGGGCGCGGCAGAGGTGGGCGGGATGGGCGGTTTCGGCCGGCCGATTAGCGGCAGTCGACGCAGAGGTCGGAGCCGGGCACGAACTGGGTCAGAGCCCGGCGCATGTTGCATCCGGCGCAGAGCCGGTCGGTGGGCGCCGGCGGGGGCTTGGGGGGCGGCGGTTCCCTGCGGGGGGTGGACCGCTCGACCCGGGCCGGCGCGGGGCGGGAGGGAGCCTTGCTGGCAGGACGGCCCTTGGGCTTGGGCGGCGGGGGCGCATCGGGGGGCGGGAACGGAGGAGCCTCCAGCAGCAGGCCGACCTCCCGGAAGGCGTCGGACACCTCCTCGGGCACGCTGGCGTACCAGTGGCCCGTCTCCAGCCGGCTGGGGATCCGGCCCTCGGCGCCGATGTAGTCGGCCGGCCGGGAGCCCTTGGGGAGCCGGTAGCCGACCACCCAGCGGTTCTGGGTCCAGCGCGCCAGGTACAGGTGGGGCGGGTTCCACACCCCGATGGCCACCCCGTTCGGGCTGTGGGTGGCCACCCCCACCGGGAAGGCGGCCTGGGCGATGCCGAGCATGCGCAGGGCGGCGAAGCCGGCGTCGCCGTTCACCGGGGTCTCGAGCCGGATGGTGCGCCCGGCGACCTCGATCTGGTCGTAGCGGTCCTGGAGCGCCTCCACCGCGTCCACCAACCGGTCCGGGGATGTCCGGGGCGGTGCAGGGGATTCGGGGGGCAGCTCGGGGGATTCGGGGGGTTGGCTCAAGCGAAGACGTCCACCTCGTCGCCCGCCTCGTCGAACACGAGGATGGCCGAGGCCGGGCAGGTCCGCGCCGTTTCCACCAGGCGTTCGCCGGGCAGGTCCTCGGCCCCCGGCTGGGGAACGGCGATGTTCTCGTCGTCGAACTTGAACGCCTGGGGGGCGTCCGCCACGCAGGCCCCGGCGCCGATGCACAAATCCCGATCCACCTTCACGGTATAGCCCATGACCGAGCCTCCTCCCGGATGCCCCCCGGGAGTTCCTTCCCCGATGCGGCGCGATCCAGGCGGGATTCTGACCGGGAGAGAGGCCGGGCGAAAAAACGCCCATTGCCCGGGGACTAGCGTTTTTCAGCATGCTCCGCCGGGCCAGGATCAGCGCCACCGCCTCCGCCCTCGCACTGACGACGGTCATGCTGGGCTGCGGCGGCGGGTCGGCCCAGCCCACGTTGAGCTGGTACATCAACCCTGACAACGGGGGCCAGGCCGAGCTGGCGGCCAAGTGCACGGCGGCCGCCGGCGGTCGCTACCGCATCACGACGTCGGTGCTGCCCAACGAGGCCACCGGCCAGCGGGAGCAGCTGGTCCGGCGCCTGGCGGCCGAGGACGCCTCCATCGACCTCATGAGCCTCGACCCGCCGTTCGTGGCCGAGTTCGCCGCCGCCGGCTTCCTCCGGCCCTTCGCCGATGGCGAGGCCGAGGGCCTGACCGACGGAGTCCTCGACGGCCCCGTGGCATCGGCCCGCTGGGACGGGAAGCTGGTCTCGGCGCCCTTCTGGGCCAATTCCCAGCTGCTGTGGTACCGCAAGTCGGTGGCGGTCCGGGCGGGCCTCGACCCGCTCGGCCGGCCGGTCACCTGGGAGCAGGTCATCGCCGCCGCCGAGGAGACCGGCACCACCGTCGAGGTCCAGGGCCGGCGCTACGAGGGCTACATGGTGTGGATCAACGCCCTGGTGGCTTCGGCCGGGGGCGCCATCCTGGCCGACCCCGAGGCGGGCAAGGACGCCCGCCCCGTCCTCGATTCCGACGCCGGCCGGTTGGGCGCGGCCGTCATCCAGCGGCTGGCCCGCTCCCGGGCCGCCGACGCCGGGCTGTCGTCGGCCGACGAGGAGGCGGCCCGGGCCGCCTTCCAGCGGGCCCGGGGTGGGTTCATGGCCAACTGGCCCTACGTCTACGGCGCCGCCCAGGAGGCGGTGGCCGACGGCTCCCTCGACCGGTCGGTGCTCGACGACATCGGGTGGGCCCGCTACCCCCGGGTCACCTCCGACCGGGAGAGCCGGCCGCCGCTCGGTGGCATCAACCTGGCCGTGAGCGCCTTCAGCCGCAACGCCGGCTTCGCCGTCGAGGCGGTGCGGTGCATCACCTCGGAGGAGAGCCAGCAGGAGTACATGGTGAGCGCCAAGAACCCCGCCGCCCGGGCCGCCGTCTACGACGACCCCGAGGTGCGGCGGATCTTCCCCATGGCCGACCTGATCCGGGAGTCGATCGACGACTCGGCGCCCCGGCCCCAGACCCCCTACTACACCGACGTGTCCTCCGCCGTGGTCCGCACCTTCCACCCCCCGGCCCGGGTGCGGCCCGAACGGACCCCGGCGGAGGCGGCCGATCTCGTCGTCGGTGTCCTCCACGACGAGGTGCTCCTTTGACGGCGACGGCGACCGCCACGACCACGGCGGCTCCCGGGCTGTCCGACCGGGCCCGCCACGAGCGGCGCCTGGGCCGGCTGCTGTCGGCTCCCGCCCTGGTGGTGATGGTGGCCGTCACCGCCTACCCGATGCTCAACGCCCTGTGGCTGTCGCTGCACAGCTACCGGCTGACCGACCCCGCCGGCCGGGAGTTCGTGGGCCTGCGCAACTACGCCGTGGTGCTCACCGACGCCTTGTGGTGGCGCGACGTCGCCACGACGGTGCTCATCACCGTCGTGACGGTCGCCGTCGAGCTCGTCGTCGGCTTCGCCTTCGCCGTCGTCATGCACCGGATCACCATCGGGCGGCGGCTGGTGCGCACGTCCATCCTGATTCCCTACGGCATCATCACCGTGATCGCCGCCTTCGCCTGGCGCTACGCCTTCGCCCTCGACTCCGGCTTCGTCAACACCTGGTTCAACCTCGGCGAGTTCGCCTGGTTCGACCATCGCGCCTCGGCTCTGTTCGTCATCGCCCTGGCCGAGATCTGGAAGACCACGCCGTTCATGTCGCTCCTGCTCCTGGCCGGGTTGGCCCAGGTGCCCGAGGTGCTCCACGAGGCGGCCGAGGTCGACGGGGCCACCCGGTGGCAGCGCCTGCGGCGGGTCACCCTGCCCAACATGAAGGCCGCCATCATGGTGGCGCTGCTGTTCCGGACCCTCGACGCCTACCGGGTGTTCGACTCCATCTTCGTCATGACCGCCGGGGCCCAGAACACCGAGACGGTCTCGTTCCTGGCCTACCGCCAGACCATCGCCCGTACCGCCCTGGGGCTGGGCTCGGCGGTGTCGGTGCTCCTCTTCGCCACCGTGGTCATCATCGCGGCCCTGTTCATCAAGGGGTTCAACGTCGACCTGGGCCGGGCCCGGGGGGAGCGATGACCCGGGGGTGCCGCCGGTGAGGCGCCGCCACCTCGGTTGGTGGGTGGCCGCGGTGGCCGTCGTCGGCTACACGCTCCTGCCCGTGGTGTGGATCGTCTCCCTGTCGTTCAAGCCCAGCGACGACATCGCCAACAACCGGTTCTGGCCCTCGGTGTGGAGCCTGGAGAACTACCGCACCGTGTTCGGCACCGACCTGTTCACCAGTGCCCTGCGAAACTCGGTGGGCATCGCCCTCATCGCCACGCTGGCCTCGGTGACCATCGCCACCCTGGCCGCCTACGCCATCGCCCGGCTCGACTTCCCCGGCAAGCGGCTCATCCTCTCCGCCGCCCTGGCCATCGCCATGTTCCCCACCGTCTCGCTGGTGGGCCCGCTCTTCGACATCTGGCGGACGGTCGGCCTCTACGACACCTGGCTGGGGCTGATCATCCCCTACATGTCCTTCACCCTGCCGCTGTCGATCTGGACCCTGTCCGCTTTCTTCCGGGAGATCCCCTGGGAGATGGAACAGGCCGCCCAGGTGGACGGGGCCACGCCCTGGCAGGCCTTCCGGCGCGTCATCGTGCCCCTGGCCAGCCCGGGCGTGTTCACCGCCGCCATCCTCGCCTTCTTCTTCGCCTGGAACGACTTCGTGTTCGGGATCTCCCTCACGTCGTCCAGTGCGGCGCGGCCGGTGCCGGCCGCCCTGGCCTTCTTCACCGGGGCCTCGCAGTTCCAGCAGCCGGCGGCGGCCATCTCGGCGGCGGCGGTGGTGGTCACCGTGCCCGTGGTCGTGCTCGTGCTGCTGTTCCAACGCAAGATCGTCGCCGGCCTCACCGCCGGGGCCGTCAAGGGCTAGGGGAGCCATGGCCGAGATCACAGTGGATGACGTCGTCAAGCGCTACCCGGACGGATTCCTGGCCGTCGACCATGTCAGCCTCGACATCAAGAACGGCGAGCTCATGATCCTGGTGGGCCCGTCGGGATGTGGGAAGTCGACGCTGCTGCGGATGATCGTGGGGCTGGAGGACATCACCTCGGGGGAGGTGTGCATCGGCGGGGAACGGGTCAACGAGCTGGCGCCCCGGGACCGCAACCTGGCCATGGTGTTCCAGAACTACGCCCTCTACCCCCACCTCACCGTCTTCGAGAACATCGCCTTCCCCCTCCGGCTGAGGAAGGGCATCCCCGAGGAGGAGCTCCGGGCCAAGGTGGCCGGGGCCGCCGCCACCCTGGAGCTGACCGAGCACCTGGACCGCAAGCCGAGCCAGCTCTCCGGCGGGCAGCGCCAGCGGGTGGCCATGGGCCGGGCCATCGTGCGCGACGCCCGGGCCTACCTGTTCGATGAGCCCCTGTCCAACCTCGACGCCAAGCTCCGGGGCCAGATGCGCATCGAGATCTCCCGGCTCCAGCGCCGGCTCGGCATCACCACCGTCTACGTGACCCACGACCAGACCGAGGCCATGACGCTGGGCGACCGGGTGGCGGTGCTGCGCCGGGGGGTGCTCCAGCAGGTCGACAGCCCCCGGGCGCTCTACGAGGAGCCCGTCAACCTGTTCGTGGCCGGCTTCATCGGCTCACCCCCCATGAACTTCCTGCCCGCCGCCGTCGAGGACGGCCGCGTCCGGCTGCCCTTCGGCACCGTCCGCCTGCCGGCGGCGGTGGCCGAGCGGATCGCGGGCCGCGACCTGCTCATCGCCGGCCTCCGCCCCGAGCACTTCGAGGACGCCACCCGCCTCGACGCCGCTCAGCGGGACCGGGGGGTCAACTTCCGGGCGCTGGTGGACGTGATCGAGTGGCTCGGGGCCGAGCAGTTCGCCTACATCCCCTACGAGGCGCCGCCCGAGATCACCGACCGGCTCCGCGACCTGGCCCGGGAGCTGGACAGCGAGTCGCTACGGACCCAGCTGGTGGTGGCCCTCGACCCCGACAGCAAGGTCCGCCGGGGAGAAGAGGCCGAGCTGTGGTTCGACCCCGCCCGGATGGTGCTCTTCGACCCCCACAGCGGTGAGAGCCTCGGCGCCGTCGGGCCCGGGTCGGCCTCGAGCGGCTAGCGCGACACCGTCTGGCGGTGATCGATCCGCCAGAGGGCCCATTCCAGGTTCTTCACCCGGCGGGACACCTGCGTCGCCCGGAGGATGGCGTTCTTCAGCTCCCGGCGGGCGGCCTCGAGGTCGTCTTCCAGCTGCTCCCGGTTGTCGCTCGGCTCCATTGCATCCCTCTTCGTCGCGCGGGTGGTCGGTCCAGCGGTGTTTGCCCCCGGACCGGCGCCGGCTAACCGGGTCTTCCGGCAATTCTGCTGCCGTCGAGAACTCGCGGCCCGGAGCAGCCGTATCAACTCGGGACAAAGGGTTCGGGGGCCGCGAGTCGAACCAAAAGGGAGGACATTCGCAACTGGCCCGAGGCGGGAGCCATGCCGCGCCCCTGGAGACTGAGCAGTGCCAGCCCGGCCGCCGTGGTGGTGGTCATGGTGGCAGGCATCCTCACGTGGACGACGACGGTCGCCGCGCCCGAGACCAGCGACGGCTCCTTCGACCTGCCCACCATGTCCGTCCAACCCATCTCGGTGATCCCGACCACGGCCCCGCCCGCGCCGGTGGTGTCCACCACGACCACCACCGCACCCCGCCCGCCCATCGTGTTCGACGTCTTGGCCCCGGGGCGGCCCAACCTGGGTGGCGACAAGCACGAGGACGTGGCCATCCCCGCCTTCGGGATGATCGAGATCCCCAAGATCGGTCTCGTGCACCCCATCTTCGAGGGGTTCGAGGAGAGCCAGATCCACTGGGGCCCGGGGCACTGGCCGGGCTCGGCCCAACCCGGCCAGCTCGGCAACGCGGTCTTCGCCGGCCATCGCGTCACCCACACCCGGCCGTTCCTCGACATCGACCTGCTCGAGCCCGGCGACCAGATCACCTTCCGGACCAACGAGGGCACCGCCATCTACGAGGTCACCGAGCACCAGATCGTCACCCCCGACGCCACCTGGATCGCGGAGCCGACGGCGGAGGCCACCGTGACCCTCTTCGCCTGCCACCCCAAGCGCAGCGCCAAGCAGCGCTACGTCGTGCGCGGAAAACTCATCGGGTGGGCGGAACGACCGTAGCTACCATGGGGGGCGTGCGGCGATGGCTGGTGTCGATCACCTTCCTGCTGGTCGCAGCCCTTGGCTTCGGGACCCAGGGCTCGCCGCCGGCCGCGGGGGAGGACGCCGGCCCGACGGCCGCCCGCCCCTACGAGCTCGAGGTCCCCGCGGGTTACGACGGCTCCCGGGCGGTGCCGCTGGTGGTGCTCCTGCACGGCTACAGCTCCAATGGACCGACCCAGAACGGCTACTTCCGCCTGAGCGCCGAGGCCGACCGGGCCACGTTCCTCCTCGCCTACCCCAACGGGACCCGGGACCTGATGGGGAACCGGTTCTGGAACGCCACCGACGCCTGCTGTGACTTCTACGCCTCGGGCGTCGACGACGTCGCCTACCTCGGTGCCGTCCTCGACGACATCGAGGCCCGGTACCGGGTCGACCCGGCCCGGGTGTACCTCGTCGGCCACTCCAACGGCGCCTTCATGGCCCACCGCTTCGCCTGTGACCGGCCGGGGCGGGTGGCCGCCATCGTCACCCTGGCCGGGATGCAGTGGAAGGACCCCGGCCGTTGTGGGGCGTCGTCGCCGGTGTCGGTCCTCCATGTGCACGGCAAGGAGGACGGGACCATCCACTACGAGGGCGGGTCGACGCCCAAGGGCGGCTACCCCGGGGCGGTGGAGACCGCCGGCACCTGGGCGGGCAGGAACGCCTGCTCGGGGAGCCTCACACCCACCGACCGGCGGATCGACCTGGACTCCACGGTGGCGGGGGAGGAGACCACCGTCGACCGCTACAACTGCCCCGGCGGGCTCGATGTCGAGCTGTGGAGCATCGTCGACGGCGGCCACATCCCCGCCTTCAACGGGAACTGGGCGCCGGCCATCTGGGAGTTCATGGCCGCCCACCCCAAGGCCGGTCCGACGGGCTAGCGCTGCTTGCGGCCCGCCTTGAGCAGCCCGACCATCTCGGCGATGCGGGCGGCGCGCACGTCCGGGCGCCGCTTGGTGGCGTCGATCCAGCGCAGGTAGGCGTTGCGGTAGAACTGGGCGATCGAGTCGAAGAACGCACCCGCCTCGGGTTCGGCGTCGAGGGCGGCGGCGATGTCCGGGGCCAGGTCGGCCCGCTGGGGTCCTTCGGGGGCGAGGGTGACGGCCACCTCGTCGCCCGGCGCGATCCCGCAGTCCCGCCGCCAGGCGGGCCCGAGGATGATGGCGTGGCCGGCGCCCAGGGACTCGACGACGGCCCGCACGCCCATCCCGTTGACGGTGCCGTGCACGTGGTGCTCGCGCTTGGGCCCCCAGGCGGCGTCGGGGTGGAAGGGGACGGGAACGAGTACGCGTTTGCCGTCCGCCACCACGACCGTCGTGTAGCTCCGCGTGCGATCCCGGTCCACCGGCGCCATGGTCGCGCGCCCGGACCGGGCCGGGTTCAGGTGGCGGCGAGTGCCGTCAGGTGTCCTTGCGCAGGACGAGGCCCACCCGCTCGCCGTCCTCCTGCACGTCGAGGACGAGACCGTCGATCACCGGGGTGACCTCGGGGGCCACGAACAGTCGGGTCCCCTCCGCCTCGGTGATGTCGTCCCCGGCCAGGGGACGCTCGCTGAACCCCATCTGCACCCTGCCCTGCCCGTTCGCCTGGGCCCCGCCGAAGATGCGGATGCCGTAGTGCTCCGGCAACTGGCGCTGGGTGCGGGCCTCGTCGATGAACGCGGCGGCGCGGGTTGTGATCTCGAGCATCATGAAGCAACTCCTTTCCTTCCCCCCACGCCGCTACCCACAAGTAGGAGATGCGAACCGTCCTGCGCCCCGGCGGGGCTACGGGAGGGTGATCCCGGCGGTCAGCCCCCCGTCGACGACGAACTCGGAGCCGGTGCAGTAGCTGCTCTCGTCCGAGGCCAGGAAGGCGGCCAGGTGGGCGACGTCGGCGGATTCCGCCAGCCGCCCGAGGGGGATCTTGGGCAGGAACATGTCGAGGGCTCCGGCCGCCCCCAGCATGTCGGCCACCATCGGGGTGTCGACCGCGCCGGGATGGATCGAGTTCACCCGGATGCCGAGGCCGGCCAGCTCGATGGCGGCGCACTTGGTCATGCCCCGGACGGCGAACTTGCTGGCCACGTAGGCGGTCAGGAAGGGCATGCCCACCAGCCCGTCGATCGACGAGATGTTGATGATGGACCCGCCCGCGCGCATGGCCGGCGCCGCCGCCCGCATGCCGAGGAACACCCCGACCTGGTTGACGTCGATCACCCGGCGGTAGTCCTCCAGGGTGGTGCCGAGCAGGGGGGCGAAGCTCACGATGCCGGCGTTGTTGATCAGCACCTGGAGGCCGCCGAAGCGCTCGGTCACGCTCCCCACCGCTTTCTCCCAGGCGGCTTCCGAGGTCACGTCGAGGGGCACGAACATGGCCTCGTCGCCGAGGTCGGCGGCCACGGCCCGGCCCTCGTCCTCCAGGATGTCGGCCACCGCCACCCTGGCGCCGAGCTCGACGAAGAGCCGGGCCTCGGCCTCGCCCTGACCCCGGGCGCCGCCGGTGATGAGCGCCACCTTCCCGTCCAGCTTCCCCATCGGGCCCTCCCCATCCACGTGGCGGTCTGCCTTGGCTCCGTACCGTACGTGTAGCGTCGCTCCGGTGGCGGACTGGGCCGAGATCGGTGTCGTGAAAGGGGATGACGGCCGGCGGCGGTGCGGCTGGTGCACATCGGCGCCGGACTACGTCGCCTACCACGACGACGAGTGGGGCCGGCCGGTCCTCGACGACGTCGGCCTCTACGAGAAGATCTGCCTGGAGGGCTTCCAGTCGGGGCTGTCGTGGCTCACCATCCTGCGCAAGCGGGAGGGGTTCCGGGCCGCCTTCGCCGGTTTCAAGCCCGAGGCGGTGGCGGGCTTCGGTCCCGCCGACGTGGAACGCCTGCTGGCCGACGCCTCGATCGTGCGCCACCGGGGCAAGATCGAGGCCGCCATCGCCAACGCCGGCGCCACCCTGGCCGCTCAGGAGGCGCACGGCTCCCTGGCCGGCGTGGTGTGGTCGTTCGAGCCGCCGCGGCGCGGCCGGCCGGTGCCGAAGCGCCTGGGTGACCTGGCTCCCACCACAGCCGAGTCGACCGCCCTGTCCAAGGCACTGCGGAAGCTCGGCTTCCGCTTCGTCGGGCCCACCACCGCCTACGCCGCCATGCAGTCACTGGGCGTCGTGAACGACCACCTGAGCGGCTGTCACGTGCGGGCCGCCTGCGAGGACGACCGGCGCCGGCTGGGCGACCTCAGCGCCGCCCGGGGGTGAGCGAGCCGAGCAGGATCTGGGTCATCTGCACGGGGTACTTGGCCTGGAAGTAGGAGAACACCGGGCCCACCTCGGACAACAGGTTGATGTCGGGGGCGAAGGCGTTGGCCAACCCGTTGAGATACAGGAGGTTCTTGGAGAACAGGAACAGCTCCTTGGGCTGGCGGAAGCGGTGCTCGGCCAGGAGGCGGACGGCCCGTTGCACCTGGGCGGTGAGGGTGCCGAAGTCGAGCTGGCTGAGCGGCCGGTCGACGGCGTCGAGGAAGAAGGCCGACTGCTCGGCGAACTCGGCCACCAGCGGCTCGAGGTCGATGTCGGGGGGGAGGGCGCCGAACTCGGCGGCGGCGGCCACCTGGGCGGCGAAGTCCTGGGAGGCGAAGCCGATGACCAGGCGGACGAGCGCGGCCCGCTGGGCGGCGTCGAGCCGGCCGACGATCCCGAAGTCGACCAGCGAGAACTGACCCTGGCCGTCGATGAGCACGTTGCCGGCGTGCAGGTCGCCGTGGAACACCCCGTAGAGGAGGGCGTGCTCGAGCACCCCCTGGACGGCCAGGCGCACCAGGCGGTGCCCGTCGATCCCGGGGTGCTCCCGGGCGGCGTCGGTGTAGCGGACACCCGGCACCCGTTCCATCACCAGCACCTCGGCCGTGACCAGGCCCGGGATGGGCCGGGGGACGCGGATGTGGTCGATGCCGGCGTCCTCGTTGGCCAGGCCGATCTCGGTCATGTTCAGCGCTTCCAGGCGGAAGTCGAGCTCTTCGAGCACCAGCTGGGCGAACAGCTCGACGAACCCGGGCAGGTTGGCGATGCGGGCCCGGCGGCTCCACCGGTCGGCCAGGAAGGCGAGCACCGACAGCGCCCGGATGTCGGCCTCGAACCGGCGCCGCAGCCCCGGGCGCTGGACCTTGACGGCCACCTCGGTGCCGTCGGCCAGTTGGGCCAGGTGCACCTGGGCGATGCTGGCGGCGGCCACGGGCTCGGGGCCGAGCCCGGCCAGCAGCTCCGAGCGGCGCTGCCCCAGTGACCGGTCCAGCACCCCTTCGGCCACCCCCGGCCGCAGCGGCGGAACCTCGTCCCGGCACCAGGCGAACGCCTCCGTCCAGGCGTCGGGGAGCGCGCCCTTGGCCGTGGCGATGAGCTGGCCCAGCTTCACGTAGGCGGGACCGCCCGCCTGCACCAGGTGGCGGGCCCGGCGGATGGCGGCCGGCTCGGCCGTTCCCCGCCGCCGGTGACCCCGGGTGCGGGCCCCAACCACCCCGGCCACGCCGACCAGGGTGAACCAGAGGAACCGCACCCACAGGCGGATCAGGGCGGCGACCGGGAGGCGGGACAACCGGGGCGTGGCCAGGCGCTCGGCCTCCGCCGCGATCCTCCGGCGGTCCTCCCCGAGCGAGCCGTGCCAGTGGCGCGCCTCCGCCTCCAGCCCGGGCCGGCCCCCGAGCCAGTCGGAGCGGGCGGCCAGCTCGGTGAAGTCGGGCAGCGGCGGCGAGGCGAGCGACGCGCCCATCAGGCGGTCAGGTCCCGGAGCCGCTGGAAGAAGGCCAGCTGCTCGGCCGTCGGCATCAGCATCCCGGCCGACTGCTGCAGCTCCATCAGCCGGGTGAGGTCACCCTCGACCCGGATCTCCCCCTTCATGAAGGCCTCGATGGCCGCCTGGGGATCGGCGTCCACCAGCATGGCCCGGGCCACCCGGTGGGGGAGGGTGACGGTGGTCGGAGCCCCCGGGACCAGGCCCCGGTCGAACCGACCCTCGGCGAAGTGGAGCATCCGGTCGCCGTCGGGACCGCCGGTCACGACCATGTTGACGGCCAGCCCGGCGACCTCCTCGGGAGCCGGAGGAGCCTTGTCCCGCAAGGCTTCCACGGCGTCGAACCATGCTTCCGACAGGAACGGGTGGGGCACCGGCCGCTCGCTCCTGGCGGCGCGCCCGGGGCGGCCCGCCATCATCCACTGGCACATTCAGAACCTCCTTGCCCATTTCAGATACCTAAGGTATATGTATACCGTGCGTCAACCGAAGTGGCATTTCACCCGGTTTGCGGCAGTGCTGAGCCTGGGTGCTTCGGTGGTCCTCCTGGCCTCGGGACCGGCGCCGGCGGAGCCTCCGGGGACGGGGGCGTCCTTCGTGGCCGGCAGCGGCGACGCCGCCGCCAACGTGGCCCGGGTGGTGGCCCGGGCCGCCGGCCTGCCCCTGGCCACGACCTTCGGCGGGACCCGGGCCCACTACCAGGGTCAGTCGGCCCGGGCCGAGGCGGCGGCGCTGGACCTGGGGGTCCTGGGCGTGATGCTCACC